>CAZTTW010000261.1:0-6497 GCA_964616265.1 uncultured Myxococcales bacterium
GTTGAGCCGCCTGTCCCCGGCGCGCCGCCTGTCCCCGACGCGCCGCCGGTAGCCGCACCGCCCGCATTGGTCCCGCCTGCATTGGTCCCCCCTGCATTGGTCCCCCCTGCGTTGCTGCCTCCTGACGACGTGGCTCCTCCCGAACCGGAACCGCCCGCGCCCCCGGAGGAGTTATTGCTCCCACAAGCCACGGACAAACAGACGATCGCAAGGCAGAAGGGAAATGTGGTACGCGTTTTCATTGTGTCATCACTCATCTTCGTTGTGCCCATCACTCAATAGACGCCGAACTCGGCGATGGTGGGAGAATCCTTTGCCGAATCGATAACCAACCTAACCGCCTGGACGGCCGCCCCGCTCAGCTGCCAAAGCTGGCGGTTGCCGATCACGGTGCCCTTGATCGTCGCTCCCGACTTATCCGTCGGCGCCGTGTTCCAGGTCCCGTTCTGCTGGATTTCGACGTGGTACTTCTTCACCCGTTCGCCCAGCTCGATAGCTTCGCGAATACTAATCAAGTTGGCAGTGATGGGGGAGGCCGGTGTCACCGTGAGCGTCCCCGAGGTCTTGCCACTGGCCGCCGCCCAATACGTGCAGAGGTCGTCGTCCACTGCCTTGGCTGCCTCGAAGCCAGCGGCCGACCACGTCGAATCCGCGGTTGCGGGTTGTCCCTTGAGCAGATTGGTCTTGTAGAGGTTGTTGTACCAGGTTCCGAACTGCTGAAGCAGGGCGATGTCCTTCGGGTCGAACTCTCCGGTGTTCGACGGCGGAACGTTGAAGTTGAACGTGCAGTTCATGCCCACCGTCTGGAAGTAGTTCTTCTGCATATCGGCCAGTGCGATGGGATTCTGTCCAGGATGCCAGAACCAGTTCGGCCGGTGGCTCGATGTATTGCACTCGTACGGACACCATGTGTTCCCCCCGCCGCAGTTCGATGTGTCGAGGCTCGATGTCGAGCGGCTGCCCAACCCATTCTCGTTGCCAATCCACTGTACATCCGGGGTCGCGCCTGTTTGGACGATCTCCGGGCCCGCCCAGATAAGGGTGCCAGGCTGCGCTTGCCGGATTTGTTGAAAGATGGTCTTCCAGCTGGTGTTGGCGTTGCCCTGGGCAATCGAATTGAACCCGTCGAATTCGAACTCGTAGGAGTTGCCGTAGGTGTAAAGCTCGGTGAGCAGGTTCGTGAAGTAAGTCTGGTAGTCGGCCTTCGAGCTCGGGTAGTGCGAGTCCCAGGGGCTGAGATAAATTGCGATCCTCATGTCGTTCGCCTTCATGGCGTCCGACCAGAGTTGCAGCACATCTCCCTTCCACGTCGAGTTCTTGGTGGAGTAGTCGGTGAACTTCGACGGCCATAGGACGAACCCGCAGCTGTGCTTCGTGACCAGCATCGCTTGCCGGAAGCCGGCACCCTTGAGCGCGGTCACCCACTGGCCCACCGAGGTCGCATCGAGCTTCGTCGGGGCGAACATGGATACCGGGTCGCTCGGGCTGCACTGCTCCGAGCCGTCGAACGTGGACATGCCAAAGTGGATGAACGCCGTCATCTCGGTGCGCTGATAGGAGAGCTGGGCCGCGCTAGGAAGGGGTGGCGTGCCGGCCGGAGCGCCGGGCAAAGCTGGACACGTTGTGGCCGCGGTCGTTCCGCCGGTGCCGGAAGCTCCTCCCGCGGCAGACCCGCCGGTGGCACTACCACCGCTGCCAGAACCAGCACCTCCCGAAGTACCGCCCGCCTTGGAGCCACCGCTTGCGGTGCCTCCAACGCCTGAGCCAGTGCTACCGCCGCTGCTCGACCCGCCGACGCCGCTGGAACCACCACTGCTGGTCGAGCCGCCACTTCCTGCGCCAGCCGATCCGCCCGAGCTGGTCGCGCCACCGCTCCCGGTCGACACGCCGCCCGAGCCAGAGCCTCCCGCTCCTCCCGTCGTCTTCGACCCGCCGGACGCGCCGCCCGTCTGCTGGGATGAGCCGCCGCTGCCTCCGGGCGAGGAGCTCGTGGACGAACAGGAAACGCCGAACGCCGCAAGGGCTGCGACCGTGAGCGTGCCGCGGAAACGAAAGCTGGTCATGGATGTCTCCTTGTTTACTTCTCGGGAATCATTTCGTCGTTGCAGAGACGGAGCCCGCGCTCATGCTCGGGAAGTCATTGAAGAAGAGATCCCCAAGCATGGGCGAATGGCTCACCTGTTTGATAAATTTCCGCGGTCTTGCAGCGGGTGGATTGGACCAGCGGCGGCCCTTAATAAAGGCTGAATTCCGCGATCGCGGGCACATCCTTTGCCGAATCGATGACGAGCGCAATCGCGTCCGCCGTCGTTGCGTTGAGCTGCCATAGCTGGCGCTGACCGATGAGCGTGCCCTGGATCTGGTTGCCCGACGCGTCAGATGGCGTCCTATTCCAGCTCCCGTTCTGCCTGAGCTCGACGTGATAGCTCGTCGTCCTCTCCCCTAGCTCGATGGCTTCACGGATGCTGATGACGTTGAACGCAACGGGCGAGGACGGGGTCACCTGCAAGCGCGCCGAGGTCTTGCCACTTGCCGCTGCCCAGTACGTACAGATGTCATCATCGACGACATTGGCAGCGTCGAAACCCGTGCTCTCCCACGTCGAATCGGCCGAGATGGGCTGTCCGCGGAGGAGGTTGGTCTTGTAGAGCGACGCGTACCACGTGCCGAAGTCCCGAAGCAGATTCGTGTCCGGCGTGTCGAATTGCCCCGTGGTCGAGGGCGGCACATTCAAGATCAGCGTCGTGTTCATACCGACGGTGTTGAAGTAGATGGTCTGGAGCGACTTGAGTGAGATGATGGTGCTGTCGGGATGCCAAAACCAAGTTGAGCGATCCGAGACCGGCGCTTCTGCCGGATACCAGACGTTCGACGGACCGCCATTCGGCACGTCGGCAACGTTCGACGTCGTGCGAGACGCCTGTCCGCTTTGGTTGCCGAGAAACCGAAGGTCGGCGCCGGTCGTGGCAAGCTCTGGGCCTGCCCACACCAGCACGTTGGGTTGCAACTGCTTGGCAAGCGTCACGATGCCTTTCCAGTCGAGGGTCGTGGGTGCATTGAAACCGTCCCACAGGATCTCGTAGATGGGCCCATAATTCGTCAAAAGCTCGGTGAGCAGATGCCGGAAGTAGGCTTCGTAGTCGGGGCTCGAGCTCGGGTAATGCTGATCCCAAGGCGAAAGCCATAGGCCGGCTCTCATTCCTGCCGCGTACATGGCATTCGTGAATTCTTTGACGACGTCGCCCTGACCGTTCTTCCACGGGCTGTTTTTCACCGAGTAGTCGGTGTAGGCGGACGGCCATAGACAAAACCCGGTATGGTGCTTGGCGACGAGCGTGGCTTGCTGAAAACCAGCGCTCTTGAGCGCGCTCACCCATTCGGAAACATCGAGATTAGTGGGATTGAACAGGGACGGTACGTCTATGGCGCTGTTGCCATATTCCGTTCCGTCGAAGGTATTTAGCCCGAAGTGCATGTAAGCCGTCCTCTCGGTCCGCTGATACGCGAGCTGAATCGCGCTCGGCAATGGGCCAACGCCGGGTGGCGCGCCCGGACGCGCGGAACAGACCTGGACCGGCGCCACAATCTGGGATGGTGCAGCGTCGACGCGATAGAGAACATTCACCGACTCGGAGCAAGCGGCGCATCCGAGAGCAAGCACCACGAGGACAAACTGTGCGTAAGACGTCTTGTGAGTCACAGGGCAACCCCGACGCCGAGACCGGCGAGGAAGTAATAGCCGGTCATTCCCGCCGCCGGCTGTCTATTTACGTTGCCTTCGAAGCCCCTCAAGACGGCGCCGCTTTCCAGCGTGAGCCTGGGCCGAAGCTTGAGTCGTGCGGGGACCGCCAGCGAAACACGAAGGCCTAGGCTTGAAATCAGATCCGAGCCAGCCCCGGTGCCCACGTCCGTTGACGTCGCCTCACCGCGAACCCACGCCCATCCAAGCTCGGCGCGCAGCCCGACGTCGACGACGGCAACGCTGGTCTCCAGACGCGGGCCCAATGCAATTCCCGCCGTCGCGCTACGCAGGCGAACGTCCCCCAGATCGCTGCCGGCGCGGCCGAAATCAGCACCACAATCCAAGTCTGCGTGAAGATGCCCGCGGCTTGCCGTGAATCGCACGCGTCCGCCCCACATCGTCGTTTCACGCCTCGGATAAGCACGTGCTTCGCCTTCGAGGACAGCTTCCAACACCCTCGGCACGGCGGGCCCCGCCGAGGGCAAAGGTGAAACGGACACTTTGGCGGGCGCCGCAATCGTCGACGGTGGCGGCTTTCGCGCGCCCTGTTCAAGGGAGCGAACCAACTCGGCGACGGCTAGCGCCAGCGCTCGAGGCCGAGCCGATGGGATCACGTCCGCCAGGGAGATTTCTCGCTCGGCCACCGGCTCGTCCGCCGACGCCTGCGCCGAAACCTGGACCCGCTCCCAATCCGCGACACAAGGTGTGATTTCGATCTGCACCTGCAGCGAGCCGTCTGCCGGCAGATGGTCGCCGGGATCGGCGAGCGTACAGCAGTCGAGCCTGCCGGCGGCAAGCTCGACCCGCAACGAATCGAGAAAAGGAATCAGCGGAAACGCGTCGGATTTGCAAACCGGCGGTGATATGACCACGAACTGCGCCGGTGCCGCCACGGCCATTCCTCCTAAGGCAACCAGGAAAGCCGCGACGACCGCGCCAACCTTCATCGCAGGCGGAGCCAACTTTGAACCGCTTGCACGTGGCGGCCCGTCGGAAATTCATCCAGGTAGGCATCCGCCGCGCGCTGGGCGGCCCGGGTATCGCCACTGCGCGTGGAAGCTTCGACCAGACGTGCAAGCACGTCCTCACGCAAACTGCGAGGAATACCGAGCTCCAGAGCCTTGCGGAATGCCGACGTAGCGGCTTGCGCATGCCCAAGCGAATCGAGCTCTAGTCGCCCCAAGGCGAACGCAGCAAGCGGTGCCTGGGCGTCGCGGGCGAAGTCGCTGAGGATGCGCTCGAGTGGCATGACCGCCTCGGCCGGGTGTCCCGAAAGTCGCGCCACATCCGCCAACGCCAGCAGATCGCTTACGCCCAGTCTCTTCGATTCGAGGCGCAGTCCCTCGGATCCCAGGGCCGCATAGGCGTCCTCATGATGCCCACGCCGGGCGAGATCGCGCCAGGTGCGCGCGCCAGTCCCGCGGGGTCTGCTGTGGTCTTGCTTCGCCGCCTCCACGGCCATGTCGGGCGGCGCCGCGCCCTCGTCGGGGTTCGCCGGTAGCGTCGCCGGGGCCAACGCTTCGCCAGCGGATGCCGAGCGACCTTCGTCTTGCAAATCGAGGCTCTCGCCCGCCGACAGCCGACGAGCGCGCTCCGGAACGCGATCGCCGCGCACCAAGACTACGCCGTGGCGAACTCCCACGTGCAGGCGGCCAGCCTCGCGCTCGCATGTGAATTCGGTCCCAACCACCTCGACCGTGGCCAGTCCGCACTCGATCGTCCAATGGCGCGGGCCGCCCGGCCGAACGTCGAAATCTACGCGCCCTTGCGCAACGATGGCGGAAAAGGTTGCGCCCGTGCTTTCGAGCGGCTCGATCCGTGTGCCGGGCGAGAGGCGAATATGCGAGCCGTCGGAAAGAGCGATATCGCTTGAGACCCCACCGGAATCCACGGCCACGACTTCCCGACCATCCGCCAATAAAAGCGGGCCGGCATCGCGGTGTCGGTGGGAAGTGGCCACCCCGACCGCCACGGCAGCCGCCGTTGCGCCGATGAGGATGCGAGGCCACAGTTGCCGACGCTTTCGACCGTAGGTGCGCGAATCGATCTCCTCGGCGATCCGACAGACGGCCGCCTCGTTCGCGACATCGCAAAGGTAGTCCTTCAGCGGTAAGTGCAGCTCGCTCATGCCCTGCCCTCCCCGAACGAAACGTGGCGAGCGACCTCGGCGTCAGCGGCCGATACTCGGCGCTTCGCCGTGGCGAGGGAGCACCCACAGAGCGTCGCTACCTCAGCCAGCGGGAGCCCTTCGACGCGCCTGAGCATCCAAGCAATGCGATGGTCGGCGCGCATTTCTCGCAGCATGCGGTCGACCAAGGCGAGCTCGGCATGATCGTCGGGCTTGAGAGTCGGAGCTGCAAGATCGGCCAAGGTCGCGTCATCGGGAGCACGATCAAGACCGAGAAGACGCAGGAGCTTGCCTCGGCGTAGGCGACGACGCACCAGATTCACGGCAATCCGCGCCAGCCACGAGCGCAGAGCAGCCGGCTCACGGAGGCTGCCAAGGTGCTCGAACCCCACGATAAACGTGTCCTGCACCACTTCCTCCCCCTCGCTTCGATTCGACAGAAGGCGGGTCGAGATGGCCAAAAGATAACGCACGTGTCGGCGATAGAGCACATCTCGGCTCCAGCGGTCGCCGCCCACAGCACGCACAACCAGCTCCGCATCGCCGAGCGCATCGGCGGTCGGCAACGGAAGGATGGAAGACTGCGCCCTGGGAAACGCCATCGGAGAAAGGATCCTCGGGTGCGCC
>CAZTTW010000262.1:0-1835 GCA_964616265.1 uncultured Myxococcales bacterium
GGGCCCATGGTACTGCAGGGGAAACCCTGTGGGAGAGTAGGTCGTCGCCGGGATTAATTTCAAAGGCGGGAAGAGTCACAAAGCTCTTCCCGCCTTTTCCTATTTCAGAGGAGCGGGCGTTTCGTCAGTCGTACTCAGTCGCGCCAGATGCCGGCCAAAACGTTCGGCGATCAGGTGCTCGAGGCAGTAGGTCGTTCCCGCGATGCGATGGCGGCCGCAATGGATCTTCCGACAGCTCGCCTTCCGCTCTTTGACTTCACCGAGCTGCTCTTCGAGCTTGGCAAGACAGTAGGCGCGCAGGGTGCTGGGGTGGTCGATGTCCCGAAGCTTTCGCGCGGCAGCTGGCCGCGGACGGCAGAGAATCGGAGGCGCCTCGCTCTCTTCGGGCCAAACGGCGAGCCACATCGTCCCGCAGTCGGGGCACTGGCGCAGTTCTTCCCACTCGGCGATATCGACCGCCTGCCAGCGCATGACCTGATCATCTTCGATCATCGCCCAGTCGAGTCGTTTGCCGCACGCGCAGCCAGCCGAAGAAGGGGACTTGCTCGCCATGGCGTGGAGGGTACCCGAAAACTTCAAGAATGAGGCGCTTCCGTGTGCAGAAACCGATGCAACGGCGGTCGGCCGATTATACTGGCGACCATGTCTCAGCCTTCTGACACTCTTCACCTCCTTCGCGAACGCGGCTTTGTTCAGCAAATCAGCGACGAGGCGGCTTTGACAGCGCTTCTTGCCCGTGGTCCCGTGACCTTTTACGCGGGCTTTGACCCGACCGCATCCAGCTTGCACGTCGGCAGCATGATTCCGCTTGTGGCGATGGCCCACCTGGCGCGCGCCGGTCATCGACCGATCGCCGTCCTCGGCGGTGGTACCGCGATGGTTGGCGATCCGAGCGGAAGAACCGAGTTGCGCCAGATGCTAACCGTCGACGCCATCCGCGAAAATCGCAAGGCGATCGAGCCGCAAGTTCGCCGCTTCGTCGCCGATGCTGGCGACCAGGCGATTGTGGTCGACAACGCCGATTGGCTGGCCCCCCTCAACTACCTCACCTTCCTGCGCGACATCGGCCGTCACTTCAGCGTCAATCGCATGTTGGCGGCCGAGGCCTATAAAATGCGTATGGAAAAGGGCCTTTCGTTCATCGAATTCAATTACCAAATCCTGCAGGCCTACGATTACCTCGTCCTCTACCGCCAGTACGGCTGTGCCCTGCAAATCGGCGGTGACGATCAGTGGGGCAACATCTTGGCCGGCACGGATCTCATTCGTCGTCTGCATCAGGCCGAAACGTACGCTCTGACGTTTCCGCTCATCACGACGGCGGCTGGCGCAAAAATGGGCAAGACGGCGGCTGGCGCTGTGTGGCTTTCACCCGAGCGAACCAGTCCCTTCGATTTCTATCAATACTTCGTCAACGTCGACGACCGGGACGTCGGACGCTTTCTTAAGCTGCTCACCTTCCTTCCCATGGATGAGATCAGCCGGCTGGAAATCCTGGAGGGCGCTGAGCTTCGTGTGGCAAAGCAAGCGCTGGCATTTGCGACCACCGCCATCGTCCATGGCAAGGAGGCGGCCGAAACTGCTCAAAATGCCGCCCGCGCTGCCTTTGGCGGCGGCGGCGGCGATCTCGTCCCGACCCACATACTGAAACCCGAGGAGCTTGCGGCAGGTGCCAAAGTCGTCGACGTTTTAGCGGCGACCGGTCTTGCTGCGTCCAAGAGTGCGGCAAGGCGCCTCATCGAGCAAGGCGGCGTCCGAATTGGTGACCGAAAGATTGTCGTGGTCGACGACGTCGTCCAATCAGAGGAGATCGGCTCCGACGGTGCTCTTCTCTA
>CAZTTW010000262.1:1935-6496 GCA_964616265.1 uncultured Myxococcales bacterium
TCCTTGCGCATCCAGATAGCGGTCTTCGACCGTGCCATCTGATATTCCACCGTGGCGGCCACCGCGGGCGCAATGCTCTTTTGATCGATCACGTCGAAGCCCATCTTATCGCCGACCACGCCCTGGCTTCCGTCGGTGACTAAGTACAAATGCATGGCGCCTTCCATGCGCGCCTTTTTCATGGCTGCGTCGACCAGCAAGTAACCGAGACCCTCGCCTCTGCGCTCGGGGGTAACGGCAAGCATGCGCAAAAGGGCATCGTCTCCGACGTGCTCGATGGCCACGCATGCTGCTATCTCTTGTCCATTGGCCGTGGGCATGACCAAAAACTCCGACCACACCCTATCGAGCGCCGCGTGGGTAATTCCGGCGCGGTCGAGAAGCTGACCGATCAGCGCCTTGTCGCCCGACCGTGCGGGGCGCACCGGATCGCCCAGCTTGGCCAGCAGAAGGTCGTGCAAGCCTCCATAGTCGCCCGAGCTCATGATGACCACCGTATCGCCGGGCGCCGAGCGACGCACCAGG
Source organism: uncultured Myxococcales bacterium (assembly GCA_964616265.1). Classification (GTDB taxonomy): domain Bacteria; phylum Myxococcota_A; class Polyangia; order Fen-1088; family Fen-1088; genus Fen-1118. Next base: position 2,461 of record CAZTTW010000262.1, read on the forward strand.
TGCTCGGCCGTTGCCTCGGCTCCGGCGATCACGCGCGCCGGAACTTCTTGGCTGCGCAAATCGGCAGCGAGCTTCTCCACATCCAGCCGCTCGCCTTCGGGAACTTTTTCCGGCGCGTAAAGTGGCGCCAGCACCACCTCGTCCGCGCTGGCGAGTGCTTGCGCGAAGTCGTGTTGGAAGACCGACCGTCGGCTTGTCGCCGAGCGCGGCTCGAAGGCGACGATCAATTTGCCCGGACCGTGGCGGCCCTTAAGCGCACCCAAGGTCTCGCGAATCGCGGTCGGATGGTGGGCAAAATCGTCGACCACCGTCACGCCGTAGGCGATGCCGCACACTTCCTGACGGCGCTTGACCCCCAAGAAATGCCGGGACGCACGCACCAGCTTCGGCATTTCGATGCCGAGGCAATGGGCCGCCGCAATCACGCCGGCGAGATTCTCCATGTTGAAGATGCCTGCCATCCCCGTGTCGAGGGTGAGCATGCCCTTGCCTTCGAACGCCAAGCGCAAGATCGAGCGACCGCCCATCTTTCGACCCGTGACCTCGAATGTCCACTGCGCGTCGGTGCCCGGCCGACCGTACGTGGTGACCTTGCAATGCGCGCTCTTCGCCACCTCGAGCGCGCCCGGCGACGCTGCGCAGACCACGAGATTTCCGTCGGGCGGAATGAGCTCGACGAATTCGCGGAACGCCCGCTTGACCGCCGCCTCGTCGGCGAAGATGTCGGCGTGGTCGAACTCGACCGAGGTGAGAATCACCAGCTTTGGCCGGTAATGGAGAAACTTCGACTTCTTGTCGAAGAAAGCCGTGTCGTATTCGTCGCCTTCGACGACGAAGTCGAAACCATGCCCGAGCCGCCACGAACGCCAGAAATTAATGGGCACGCCGCCGACGAGAAACGATGGATCGCGCCCGGCCTCGGAAAGCACGAAGGACATCAGCGACGACGTCGTGGTCTTGCCATGCGTTCCGGCGATGACGATCGAGTTGCTGTCGGCCAAAAACAGCTCGGACAAGAGCGCCGGGAACGAGGTCAGCGGTATGCCGCGCGCCTGGGCCGCCAGAACCTCCACGTGATCGCGGCGGCACACGTTGCCCACCACGACCCGATCGGGCTCCCACGCGAGGTTCTCGGCGGAAAACCCGACCATCACGGGAATTCCAAGCTCCTCGAGCTGGGTCGACATGGGCGGATACACGTGCTCGTCGGAGCCGCGCACGTCATGGCCGGCGGCCCGCAGAAGCCCGGCCAAGGAACCCATTCCAGTTCCGGCGATACCTATCAGATGCAGTTTCATAAAGGAGCCTACGGTTTAATCAGGCACTCCGATGCGCCGGGAGGAAATTGCGGCGCAAACTTCCGAACTTCAAGCGAAAACGTCGTCTCGAAGTCGCGCAGCATGCCGCCGTCTTGCGCATCCTCGCCGCCGGAGGTTCCCCACTTGAGGCCTGTGACTGAAATCGAGCCGCACGCTTCCAGGCGGCCACGCTTTCGGCTCGACAGCCAACTTTCGCCCCACGCTCGGGCGTGGTCGAGGTCGCAGCCGCGATCTCCCGCGCCGCACTCGATGTCCAAGATATCGTACCAGTACGGTCCCGCTGGGCCGTACTCGGCAATGTGCACATGGGGCACGACGCCGCGGCGATGTTCGGCTTCCTGGCTGTCCATGTGGAAGTCGTGGATGAGGCTCAGCTCCAGGTCGACGTAGAAGCACGCCTCTTCCGGTCCGCTCTGTTCGAAATGTCCGGCCGAAGGCGAATCCAGCGTGACTTGGCCGTTATTGGCCGACATGCGGATCTCGATCCGCTTCTTGCCGGGCGGCGGTGGCGCCGTTTCGGCGGGGTCGCGCGACGTGCGACATCGGCAGTGTCCGCCTGCACAGCGCGCACCGGCCAGGTTTGGTACGGGACCGCGTTCCTGCACGCCTTGGGCTTGTTGCCGGCGAAGATCTGTCTTCCAGGTCGTGCATGCCAACGCCGCAAGCGTCAAGAGCAGGAGATACCGTGGACGGATGGCCATCGCGAAAGTAGGATACTACGCCCGTGCCTCAAACAGCCCACAAGATTCTGTTGCTTGCCGTCTTGCTCTTGCCGACCGGTATCGTCGCCTGTGCGTCCAGCGACGATGCCAAGCAAGTCAACTATTCCATGACCGCGAAGCAGAACTACGAGCGCGGTCTCGAAGAGCTCAAGAAAGAGAACTACGTCGAGGCGTCGCACTACTTCACCTACGTGAAGCAGAAGTTCCCGTTCTCGAAGTACGCGGGCCTTGCCGAGCTGGCGCTGGCCGACACGGAATTCGCGCGCGGCAACTACCAAGAAGCCATCGATTCGTACAAGAGCTTCGCGCGCCTGCACCCGACGCATGAAAAGGTCGAGGACGGCTACACCGCCTTTCGCATTGCCGAGTGCTACGTCAAAGAAATGCCCGACGATTGGTTCATCTTGCCGCCGGCCTACGAGAAGGATCAGTCGTATGTGCGAGACGCGCTTCGCGAGCTCGACAGCGCGCTGGCCAAGTATCCGGATGCGGCCTACGTCAAGCAGGCCAAAGCCTATCGTCGAGATGTCTTGCGCCGGCTCATCGAGCACGAAGTCTACGTGGCGCGCTTCTACCTCGACCGCGGCCATCCCAAGGCGGCCGTGCTGCGCATCGAAGGCGCTCTTCGGCAGTACCCTGATTCCGGCCAGGAAGGCGAGCTGATGATCACGCTCGGCGAGACCAACCTCAAGCTCGGCAATGCCGCTCGCGCCAAGCAACTGTTCGAACGCGTGGCGCATGAGTACGGCAACAGCTTGCAGATCAAGCGCGCCGAGCTCTTCCTGGATTTCATCAAGCAGCGCTACGGCGACAATCCCTCTGATCAGACGATGCCGCCTATCAGCGGCTGAGGCCGCTCGACCGTCGTTTATTGCGATGGCTCGCTTCGTTTCCAGCCCCGAGACGTTCTTCGTCGAGGAAATCCCTGCGTACAGCCCGTGCGGCGAAGGCGACCACACGTATCTGTGGATTGAAAAGCAGGATCTGACGACGTTCGATGCGGTCGGCAAGGTTGCCGCCGTACTCGGCGTGCAGGCGCGCGACGTGGGCTACGCGGGCATGAAAGACCGGCGCGCGACTACGCGGCAGTGGCTGAGCGTGCCCGCCGTCGCTCGCGAGCGCGCGCAAGAAATCGCGGTGCAAGGGATGCGCGTGCTCGACGTGAGCCAGCATCGCAACAAGTTGCGGGTCGGTCATCTGCACGGCAACCGTTTCGAAGTCGTCCTGACCGAGCTCGCGCCAGACGACGCGAAACGCATCGCGAGTGCACTCGACGAGTTGGTGGCCAAAGGTGTGCCCAACCGCTACGGGCATCAGCGATTCGGTGCCACCGGCCAAAACGCCGAGCGTGGGCTTGCGATCCTGCGTGGCACGCGTCGCGAACCGGATAGCCGCAAGCGCAAGCTCCTGTTTTCTTCGGTACAATCGGCTGTCTTCAATCGGGTGCTTGATCTGCGCGCTGCTGACGGCGGCCTTCTGCGCGTGCGCCAGGGTGACATTCTCGAAAAAGTTGAGAGCGGCGGGCAATTCAACTCCACCGACGCCGCCGCTGATCAGGTGCGCGTGGACTTGGGCGAAATCGTGCCCACGGCGCCGCTGCCCGGCGGGCGCGTGCGCGAGCCCGAGCCAGGCAGCGAGGCGCGTGCGCTCGAAGATCGGGCGCTCGCCGACCTCGGCATTGGTGCCGACGAGCTAGCGCAATTTGGTCGGTCGCTGCCCGGCAGACGGCGACCCGTCGTGGTCAAGCTCACGCCCGGCGAGCCCGTCCTCACCGACGATGCCAGCTGCTTGCGCCTGCGCTTTTCGCTGCCCGCTGGGAGCTACGCCACCGTCGTGCTCGACGCACTCGGCGTCGACCAGGGAAGACAAGACGAACCTGTGCTAGCTTCGCCCGCAGAGCCGCCAGAAGGCACAGGAAACGGTACACCATGAACATTTCTGAACACATGCTCGCGTTCACCAACCTCGGGTCGGGCTGGGTCTTGTGGCTGCTCG
>CAZTTW010000263.1:0-6493 GCA_964616265.1 uncultured Myxococcales bacterium
TACCAGGAACAGATCAACGTTGTTAGCGACGAGGGTTGCGCACCGACCCAGGGACGTGACGGACAGCAACGCGCCCAGAGCCTTGAGGCGCCTCGGTGCCAAGGTGAACGGTATGTTCTCTCGTTGCAGCCGCCTGCGCATGTAGGCATAGCTACCCGCGAAAAGGAGCAACCCCATCGCCACAGAAGGCACCGCAATCGCGTACAGGCCAAATCCACTCGTCACCAGCACGAGCACCAACACGAGTCGAAGCATGGTGACACCCACGAAGATCAGTCCAATCCCCATGCCACTCTGTAGGCCTTGGTTTGCCGACGTGACGGAAAAGGACAGAATCATCAGGGCATTGCCGGCGACACTCCAGCGGAAGGCGCTACTGAGTTGGTGTTGGTCTACTCCGGACGGCAGATTCATCCACGAGCCCAGAAACACCGAACAGGTCATCCCGACGACGAAGAGGAGCGCGACGATTCCTGCCGTTATCCACAAGCCGCTAGCGATCCATTCGGAAACTGCCTTCGTGTCTCTGGCACCGTAGGATTCCGCCACGCGCTGCTGCAACACCGCTGAGAGGCCGGGGTCAAGCATGGTCATCCACATGAGGACATTTCCAGATGCTTGCCAGGCCCCATAAAGATCCGTAGGAATATGCCGCAGATAGAGGGGAACGAGCAGGACGCCGCTCACAATCGCTATGCCGACCGAGTAGGCCTGAAAGCACAAATTGAGGATGGTCGTTCGTCGACGGCTTCTCATGGGAACAGCGTTTGAGCCTTCACGAAGCAATGCCATCGGCCTTCAGCAGCGGTGCGGTGCGCGGCTCGTTCACGATCTCTTCAATCCGTATTTCACAATACAGAACAGGGCGCGCACGCCGTCCTTCCAGCCGATCTTCTTGCCCTCGTCATAGGTTCGCCCATAGTAGCTGACCGGGACCTCGTAGACCCGTACGCGTTTCTTGGCGACCTTGGCCGTGAGCTCGGGCTCGACTCCGAACCGATCCTCCTCGATGGAGATCGAGCGGATGATGTCGGCGCGGAACGCTTTGTAACAGGTTTCCATGTCGGTCAGGTTCAGATCGTTCAGCATGTTCGAGAGCAGCGTCAGTCCCGTGTTGACGACCATATGCCAGAAGTATAGCGCGCGACGAGGCGTGCCGATGAAACGCGAGCCGAAAACGACGTCGGCTACACCGTCGCGGATGGGCTGGATCAGTCGAATCAGATCGCGGGGATCGTATTCTAGATCGGCATCCTGGATGGCAATGATGTCGCCCGTCGCCATTTGGAAGCCGGTGCGCAGGGCCGCGCCTTTGCCCATGTTCTTCGGCTGAAGATGGACGACAATCTTGTTCACGCCACGTGGAATTGCGTCGGCCCCCAGCCAGGCCTCGAGGCCCTTCTCGCGCAACTCGGTTAGTAACTCGCGGCTGCCGTCCTGCGAGCCGTCGTCCACGAGGATCAGTTCCTTGTCCAGTTCGACTTCGGCTACCCTGCGCAGGATCTCGCGAAGGGTGGTGTTTTCGTTATAGATCGGGATCACGAGCGAGAGCATCATGACGAGATAACAACCACTTTTACCATTATCGGTCAACGTTCTGGAGCGAGACGATTGCATGAACAGACCCAAACGCGGTGCCTGGGTTTCGGTGGTCCTCCTGGTCTATCTGGTGGGCCTCCTGCTCTACTGGCCCAAGATCCTCACCATCACTGACGAGTCCTCCTACGTTCGCCAGGCGGTGGCTTTCGCCCACGGCCATTCGACAGTCGCGGTGTATGAGCCTTTCAGCAGCGTGCCGACGATGTTGCCGCCGAGTGACTATCCGGCGGGAACGTCTTTGTTCCTGACGCCCTTCGTTGCCCTGGGAGGTTGGCAGGCTTCGGCTCTCGGTGCGTTCGCGGCGCTTGTCGTGACCATCATCGTTCTGCAGCGATGGCTCCGGGATGAGGGGAGGTCGCCGGCGTTTTCACTCCTGGTTCTGTGCTATCCGGCTGTTCTGGTACTGTCGCGCATCGCGATGAGCGATCTCCCCAGTGCGGCGGTGGTTACGGTGGGCTTGTGGCTCTTCTTTCGGAGCGACGGGGGGGACGGTCGTCTAGCGTTTCTCTCGGGCTTGGCCGCTGGTGCGAGTCTCCTCTTCCGGGAAACGAACGCGCTGTTGTTCGTGCCGTTCTTTGCCGGAGCCGGCCTGCGCCGCGAACGACGGACCTGGTTTCTGGTCGCGGGCGTCGCCGTCGGGATCCTCCTGCGTCTCGCGACGAATCGTGCAATACAGGGGGACTGGATTTATTTGCGTAACTCGGGCTACGGCTTTTCGGCCCGTGCCATCGCGCAGAACGGCGTCCTCTACCTTTTGGCGTTGCTCGTCTTTGTCCCGGGCGGGCTGTTCTGGGTCCTGACTTACCAGGGGCGCCATCGCTGGGAGGTCATCAGCTCAGTCCTGTTGGTGCTTGCATTCTTCCTGGCATACGACTATGGCGGCCGGGAGAGCGGCGGGCTCAAGCGCCTCGTGCTCGGGCCTCGCTATTTCGTACCCATCTTGCCGCTGATGGCGCTCGCGGCTGGCGAGTCGATTCCTCGTCTGTGGCAACGATTGTCTGGTGGCTGGCACCATGCTCGACTTGTGGAAGGCCTGACCGTCGCTGCGCTGGGCGTTTGCCTGATCGGACTGGCCTTTGTCGTGCATCCGGTGCTTGCGTCCTGGGGGCGCGATCATCTCAATCTCCAGTCGGGGCTCTACGGTCACACGAGAGCCGGGGGAGCTGTTCTGACGAACATGGTTGCCACCGGGAAGTACTTCAACGAGATCTACGGCGATCGGCGCGTCCTGAGCCAGGGTCTCGTGAGCGCCGAGCAGATACCTCAGGTCATAACGGCGCACGGGTCGGTCCAGATCGCCTTTGTCGAACGCGCCGATTCGGATTTCTTCATCAACGAGGCGAACAGCACGAGGGCCTACGTCGAGTCTGTACGTCGCGTCTGTCGGATCGATCGTACTTTCGAGGCGGAATACCCAGGACCTGAGAAATTGCTGGTCTACGATGTACGCTCCTGCGTACGGTAAGACAGTTGCGCTTCGTCGACGTGGTCATCGAAACCGATGACGACCGAACCGAGTCTCAGCGCAGATTCCTCATGAACGCCTGGATCGTTTCAGGCTTGTAGCTGAAGGTACCATCGCTGCGCAGCTCGCCGAGCCTGGCGAGCTCCTCGGGCGAAAGTGATCGGTTTCCGAATCCCATAGCGTCCAACACGGTCACTGGGTGAACGGTCATTGTTCGAACTACGCGCTGGGAATCACCATCGGCATCGCCACGGGGCAGGACCTGTCCATCCGTTGTCACGGCTTCCAGGCCTACGGCCTTGCGTATCGTGGGTGCGATGTCGATGAGTGAGACCGGCGTTGTCACGACCGCGTTCCCCCGATCCATCGGGGAGAACATCGCCAACATCACGCCATTCGTTGTGGATGGCTGGACCGATTCGCCTCTGGGACCATGATCCGCAAGGACGAACACGGTAGCTCGCCCAAGTACTCCATCCGCATCGAGACGATTGAGAGTACGCCGGAGCGTATCCTTTAGAGTCGTCAGCCTCGTCGCTCGCGATCGTGGATCTTGGCTGATCTTTCCCTGTCCGAGAAAGAACGTGCCCGGTAGGCGCCACCACCCGGGAACACGCACCGCCTCTGCCAACGAAAGCTGGTTGGGTCCATGGATCAGGCAGGTGTGGATAATCCAGAAGACGGGCCTCTTCGCCGCGGTTCGTGCCATGTCGTCAAGCGAGTCGGCGACAAAGCATCCCGCGCAGTGGGCAGGACGCGAATACAAGGTGCCGGGACCGCCGAGTAGGCGAACCCACCAGTCCGCCCCAACCGCCGAAAGCGGAAAGCCTGCCTTCCACAGAAGCGCTTGTCCCTGTGCCTTCCAGCCCTGCAGCCCCACCACGCGGAGTCCTTCCTCCGCGCTGAACCAATTCGATTCGGGAATGTCTTGGGCGATCGTTGGTTGATAGCCAATTCTCTGGAGCTCGAGAGGAAGCCAGCCATTTTGATTTGCCGAGCCCCATCGCAAGTTTGGAATGGCTGCTTCGGCGGGCGGGTAGCTACCACTGAGCATGCTGCGCCACGCGACGCCGGTCGAAGGAAACGGCGTCAGTGCCTTCGTGAAGATCGTCTTCTGTCCATGCTTCGGTTCGTACTCCTTGAGCAACGCGAGCGTTTCATCGACGTTAACCGAGTCGAACCCAAGCAGGATTACGTCTTTCGAGGTAAACGCGCGCTGCGCGAGGCGATCAAGATGTTCCGTCGGCCACCGGGGCGAGTGGAAAATGGCGACCAGGGCAACCGCACTGAAGATCCATTCGCGTAAGCTGGCGCGCGCTCCGCGCCACGAGTAAGCGATTCCAAGTGCGCCCAGAAAAAGGCATACGACCAGAGTCCAGGGCACCTGACGTAGAAGAGGAATCCAACCACTCATCGCCGGATACAAGACGATGGCGACGAGCCAGACCAACGTTACGAAGCGACTCGTCCGCAGCACGGAATACCCTTCTTTTGCGCCCCAGGCTAAGAGGGATCCTAGTCCGAGAATCACCGTGACGACCAACGCTCCTAGCGTCACCTTGGCAACTTGGTTCGCCACGAAGCTGGGGTCTGCCCACCATGCCAGAAGACCGAGCGATCCTGCGGACGCGTCCCGAATACCACTGCCCTGTCGAACGAACAGCGCAGAGACGAGTGACCCTCCTAGCGGAAGCAGCGAGAACAGACAAAAAAAGAGTAGCACCCTTCTAACTACTAGCCTTGGCCCCAACGTCCGTTCCTCACAAGAAGTTCTAGGATACTCGCCCATCCGCCCGGGGTCGAATACTCCACGGGCTGTTCTGTGTCTTCCTTTCTGACACTTTCGAGGAACGTGGAGTCGCAGTAACGTTCCATGGAAGCCGCCAATTCCGAGGTAGCCCCCTGATCGACCAGCGTTGCTGCGGCGTAGCCCTCCAGGATCTCCTCGGAGAACGGCTGACGGGTAGCGATAACTGGGGAGCTCAAGAGGCGCGCTTCTAGCAGCGGCAGTCCGAACGATTCGAGTCGTGAAACGAAAAGCACGACGCTCTCTTGGTAGAGCTCTATGGCCCGCTCCCGCGAAACACGTCCTGCCAACTCGAAGCAATCCTCGAGTCCACGATCTCTGATCTCCTTCGCAAGAGTGCGCGCGTAAGAATTCTCCGTGCCATCGATCGTGAATACTATCTTTGGGTGACGGCCTCCCTGCTGGAGGATGGTGACCGCCTCGACAATTTCCTTGTGCTGCTTGTAGACGAATGGCGACGCTGGATAGAAGAAGCGGCCTGGAATTCTGGCTACCCCCCGAGGGGACGCGTGGACTTCGATGGTCTGGGGAACCACCGCGATCCTTCCTGCACCGATACCGTGCGTGCGTTCAATCGCTGTCTTGAGCCATTTCGTCTGTACGACCGCCGCCTTTGACTTGCGCACCGACCAGCCAATCAAGGGACGAAAAACATCACCGATGATGGCAAACGCTCGTTCATCGCGCTTCGTATAGGCGAAGCGTTGGGTCGCGTAGGGGATGGAATTGTGCACGTATACGACCTGAGGAATCCGTGTCCATAGAATGGCGGTGTTCTGTAGCGAGAGAATAGCATCTGCTTGATAGCGGTTCACCAGTCGAGGGGCGACGAACAGCTCAAACAGTATTCGTCGAGTCCAGTTTCGCTTGACCTCGGGATACCTGACGATGCGAATTCTGCATCCTTCGGGTGGCGTACCAAGCATCTCGGTACTGACCACGAATATCCATTCGATATCTTTGCGTTGCGATGCCACGACAAATCGGTAGAAATCGAGGAGCACGGTCAGTGCGCCCGCTTCCGTGGCCGGCACATCGAAGACGATGATCTTCACGGCGCGGCTGTCCCGAGGGAACTATCCATCCGTGCCGATCCTGTTCGCCTGAAACAGAAATAGCTCACCTGCAGAACTCCGGGATCTCCGCGCCGAGACGATTTTCCAACTCTCGCAGTGCCCTTCTCGCATCGATTGCTCCGGAGACTTCGAACCTGGCACCACCTGGTCGCCGCGTCAGGAGCGCTGGCACCTTTTCTAGGGCGTAGGTTGTCAAGACAGCTACCAGCGAGGGAGCCGTCCGCAGGATAACCTTCGCCATCTTCGAGACGCTTCCATGCGCGCGGATCGCATTTGGCAAAGCTTGTAGCGCTTGGCGAGGCGTGAAGATAAGGCACGAAGCATACAGATGTGCGAAAGCCCGCACTGGAATAGAATCGCCCGTTTTTGTATGAGCCTTGACATGAGTCTGCGCCCAGACCGTGTAAGGGGAGTAGTACTTGGGGATGCGCTCGTCCCAATCCACCCTGACAAATCGTCCGATATGGTCGTTTGCGGTGAGTCCGCCGACGTCCGAGCGCTCGGCCCGCGCCGCGGAGGTACTCTTGGGGGACGCGCAAGGAATGA
>CAZTTW010000264.1:0-6452 GCA_964616265.1 uncultured Myxococcales bacterium
AGAGGAAGATGGGCTCGGTGCGCAGGTCGTAGGCTTTCTCGAACTCCTCGATTGCTTCGGGGAAGTGTCCGAGCGTGTAAGCCTTCATGCCCTTTTCGTAGTGGGCTTCTGCCGTCTGCTTCCCTCGCGATTCGGCACGGGCAGCCGACGTGAGAGCAGCGCTGGCGACGACCAGCGCGAGAAGAGGAACAATCAGCTTGGCTCGTCCGTTCATGGCTTCCTTCTTAGATCAAGGGAAACGAGGCCGCAAGCTAGGGGGCTGGCGACGCGCGGGCTACGTGCGCAAGGGCGTGAGCGTGTGCCTGCGGGTGCGCGTGAGGCGGGCCGCGCGACCGTCGGGGAAGCTGCTAGATTCGCACGAAGACGCCACGCGTGTGCGGCCACCATCGTGGTATGTCTTGCGTCCGTGGGGAAGCCAACCTATCGCAGGGCTAGGAGCTCAGCCGCCGCCGTACGGGACGCGCTGGAGCGTGCTGCGGAATTTCTGCTTGCATGCCAGTTCCCGTCGGGCGCCATCAACGATCGCATCCCCGATCCGTTGGGAGCGCTGACCGCTGGACGCCCGTCGCGTCGGCTGCATTTTCGTTTGCGGGGTGGAGCGGACATCTGGCACACCACGAGCGCGATCGCGGCTCTCGGCCGTGCTGGGCGATCGAATCCTGCAGCCGAGCGTTTCGTGCGTAGCAAGCTGTCTGACACGGGCGAGCTTTCCTACTGGAGCGCCTACCCGAGCCTTTGCATTGAGACCTGCTCGGCGGCGTACCAAGCCTTGCCCGGCGAGCGAGCGCGCCTGCGGGAAACGATCGTGCGCCACGCTTTGCCTGGCGGTCGTTGGTCGACCTCGCTAGCGCCGGCTACGGATGGCTACGATGCCTACCTGGCGGGTCCGTCGGTGACGGCGTGGGCGTTGGGCACGCTCGATCGCAAACACCACGGCTTGGCCAAGGCCGGGCGAGGCTATCTTGCCACCACGCTCGGCGAAGAAGGGCTGTGGCGTGCGCACCCCGCCTTCTACGCAACGGCGTTCTATCCCGCGCATCTGGCCATCCGTTACCTACCGTCCAAGCCTCTGCGCGACGCGGTCGTGGCGGCGACGCTCCGGCAGCAGACGGAAAGGGGCGGCTGGGCGTTCTCGGTCGGCGGAAAGCCGAGTGCTCTGCCCACGGCGCTGGCCTTGTCGACCCTTCTTGCCGGCGGCGCTCGGACAACCGGCGCCGTGCGTGCCGTGAAACGCGGCACGGGCTGGCTGCTTGCAAATCAGACTCGAACGGGTGCCTTTTCCTTGTCGCCAGCCCCGGCCGTGCTTTTCTATGCCGGTGATGTATATGCTACCTGCGTAGCAGCCATGGCACTGGCGGGGGTAGGAGAGTTCCTGTGAACTGCGGCGAGGCAGCGGAATGACATTGGACGACCTGCCCGACGAGGTGAAGGGCATTCTGCGCAGCGAGGCTCATCGGGGGCAGCGCAACACCTTCATCATTCGCCTCGGGTTGGCCATCGTCGGCCTGCTCAACGCGTTTGCGGTTGCCGGCTCGAACGCTCCTGTGACCCACCACATCGGGGTTGCGGCTGGGGTGGGAGCCTTGGCATTTGCGGTGGTCGGACTGCTCTTGTCGCGTCGGCCGGCCTATCCGTTCTGGTTCAAGTACGTAGGCGTCACCGTGGATGCCAGCGTCGTCTCGCTGGTTTCAGTCGCTAGCCTTTACAGCCCGTCGGGCGCCTACGAGGTCTTGCTTTTTCCGACCACGCCAGTCCTGTATATGATCTTCAACATGCTGACTGCTTTGCAGTTCAGCGTGCGACTGTCGCTCTTCGCGGCCATGATGGCTGGCTTGCACCGCAGCCTGATCTTCGGCTACTGCGTGCAGCAGAAGTTGGTCCTGCTGTCGTCCACCTCCGTCTATGGCACGCGCGCACTGGCCACCGACGACCAACTGACGACGATCGTTTTCATTTGCGTCTCGGGGGTCATCGCCGCCTGGGTCTCTCACACGGCTCGTCGGCTGCTCTTGCAATCCGCCGAGGCGACGGTTCGCAAGCGTAAATTGGAGCAGACTCAAGACGTCTACCGGCGCTATCTGTCGCCGCACGTGCGCGACTTCGCCGTTCGTCACCCCGAAGCGATGCATATGGGCGGCGCGCGCAGGGTAGGGTCGGTCCTGACCACCCAGATTCGCGATTTCGACAAGATCGCGGACCAGCTTACGCCGGAACGAGTGGTCGAGATCCTGAACGAGCACTGTGCCAGTCTGGTCGAGATCATCTTTCGTCATGGCGGGACGCTCGACAAATTCACCGGCTCGGGCGTGAGCGCCATTTTCGGCATCCCGACCGAGCTGCCGGATGCGGCAGGCTCCGCCGTGCGCGCGGCCCTTGAAATGCATCAGGCTGTGGCTACCTGGAACAAGCAACACGCCACGAGTTGGCAGGCCCTGCGCATCGGTATCGGGATTGCCGAAGGGCTGGTGGTCGCAGGCAATATTGGCTCGTCGGAGCGCATGGAGTACACCGTGATCGGCAAAGCGATGAACCTTTCGCGCCGGTTGCGCGCCGCTTGCTTTCGTTTGGACGCCGACATCCTGATCAATGCTCCTGTCCACGATGCCATTCGCGGCCTCTATCGGGCCGAGCGCCTTTCGCGCGACGCCGTCGACGCGATGGAAATGGACTCGGCGGTGTACCGCATCGATTTGGCAGCCGCACTGGCCAATGCCCCAGGCACCGGTGTTGCGACCCTTTCCAAGACAAGCTAGAAATCGCGCGTGCGCTGCTATCAGCAGAATCAGGACCTGATTGATATTGTTTGGCAGCGAATCCAGCGCCGCTGGCGCGGCTATCCCGCCGGCATGCGCGGGCTGGCGCGCGAGCTGGTAGCCACGCTGGGAAAGAAACCGCAGGAGTTCTTTTCGGGGCCGGATGCAGCGCCGCTTCTGCATTTCCCGATTTGGTTGGCCGGCAGGTCCCTGCAGAAGTCGCTTCCGGATCTACTGGAAGCCACAGCTCTCGCGTATTTCTACGTTCGCATCCAAGACAACGTCATTGACGAGCCGGCGACTCGGGGCAAACCGCCGCTCTTGCTTCTCGGAAATGTTCTCCTTGCAGATGCGATGGATTTGCTGGCTTGTTTCGCGCCTTCGCGCGCGTTCTGGGCGCATGCCAAGGCCGCGTGGATGCTGTTTTCAGAAGAGACCGAGTGTGAGCGCCAACAGATCGCGACGGTGGGCACGTACTCGGTCGCTGCTTATCGTCGCCATAGTCGGAAGGTCGCATTGGCGCGCATTCCGCTCTATGCCGTCCTGGCGCGGACGAAGCCATCGCGGCAAGTGATTTTTCGCCAGGTAGACCAACTGATGGATTGCATGGGCGAAGCCTACGGTTTGGTCAACGACGTTCTTGGTCGTTCGCGCGATTTGGCGTCGGGGGCGAACACGCACTTACTGGCCACGGCACGGGCGATTCTGCCTCGATCGCGACAGTGCGATCCGAAAGCTGTCGAGCGCGTGCTCATTGCGCAGCCGCTGTTTGAGAGCTTTTTCGCACGAGCGATTGAGATTCACCGCCGTGCACTCCCGTTCGGTGAAGCGCTCGGCATCCGTGCCATGCGACCATTTACCGAGGAACGGATTGCTCGCATCGAGCATCACACTCGGCAAATGACCACGCTGCGCTTGGCGGCGGCGCTTGCACAGACAACTCCCCGGCAGTAGAAGAGTCTTTGACTCTCTATTCCTAAGGCCAACAACGACAAGGAGTCCTTAATCATGGCGAAGAAGTCAGGAAAAACGCTTGAGATCGATACCGTCAAGCTGCAAGAGATCATCGGTCGCGCTCTCACCGATCAGAGATTTGCCAAGCGCCTAAGCGAGAAGGGCGCTGCCGCGCTCGCAGAGTACACTCTCGACAAGAACACCCTCGCCCTCATTCAGCGCGGCCTCAAGCTGCGCGGCGAGATTGACAGTATTGGCGCCGAGCTGGAAGCGGACTTCGGGCTCAAGGTTCAGTCGGTCTGATCCTGTCCACGGTCGTGGCTGGTCTCAACCGGCCACAAGACTTACCGTGAACTCGACGGGCGCATCCTCGGCGTCGTCGCGCGCAGTCGGCACGACGTTCACCTGATAGGGATGCCCCGTCGAACGCGCGGCATGCTCAATCACGCCGCCCAGCCAATCGCGGAGTGATGGCGGAACCTGCGCGAAGCCGGTCGCTTGGATGCGCATGGCATTCACCTCTCCGTCGAGGCTCCAGCGGCCGAAATCGAACAGTCCGGAAATAACTGGCAGCGCTGCCTTCAGCACGGCCGCGCCTTCGCCCTGGCTGCGAACCGAGCGCAGCAAGGTCAAAAGATCGGTCTCGACGCTGGCGTATCCGAGAGCACGCCACCGGGCGCTGTCATCGTGAACGGCTACCTGGTTGGCAGTCTGCAAGAACGTCGTGACGGGTTCCAGGCCGAACCAGCGCTCCGAGCTGAGGTCGCGGAAGAGGTCACGTGCCTCGCGTGCCAGGCGAGACTGAATCTCTTCGCGTACATCGCCGCCGTAGCGGGTCGTCAGGGCGCGATCGATCGATAGGAGGACCGTTCCTTTCACGTTGCCGGCCACGGCAGGCGTCGAGCGTCGGCGGCCCACGATAGGCAAATCGGACCAGGTCCGTCCTAATTTCTTGACGAGAGGCCGGGCCGGCTTCGGCGGTGGCTGCTGCGCCGACTTGGCGTCGACGCCCCAAGGTGGGGTGAAGCGAGCCGCAAGATCGGAAGTCTCTACGGCGGGTTGCGCGGGCGCCTTCACGCCGAGATCGCGAAGCGCGGTGTCGCGTGCTGCTCGGTCGGGGCAGACCTGCTCGAGATCCTTCGCAAAATGCGCCGCCGAGGCGTAGCGCTCGTTGCGATTCTTGTGGAGAGCACGCGCGAGAATGTCGGCGAGACGGGGATCCTCCGGGCCGCCAGCATCCGCGAGCGAGGGTGCGGTTTCGTGCACGATCCGGAACGTCGTGCTGACGAAGCTTGGACCGTGGAACGGGCGCTTGCCGGTGAGCAGCTCGAAGAGCACGGAGCCGACCGCGAAGAGATCGCTGCGCCCGTCAACCTCGGTGTCGGCGGTGATTTGTTCGGGGGAAAGGTAGTCGGGCGTGCCGAGGATCATACCGGATTCGGTCCGGATCGAGGTGTCGCCCTCTTCGTGGATTTTTGCCACGCCGAAGTCGAGCAGCTTCACCGTCGGGATGCCGCTGGCGGTCGTTTGCAAGTAGATGTTGGCTGGCTTGAGATCGCGGTGAACCACGTCCGCGGTGTGGGCGGCGGCGAGGGCGTCGAGCACGCCCAGCAGAATGGCGACCATGCCTGGCACGGTCAGCGTTCGCTTGCGTTCGAGGAGCTGGGCCAGGGACTCACCCGCCAAGTATTCCATCGCCAGATACGGAATGGTGTCGGCGTATCCTGCATCGAAGACCGCGACGATGTTGGGGTGGCCGATGCGGTTGATGGCGCGCGCTTCGCGAAAGAAGCGCTGGACCAATTCCGAGTCGCGTCCGCTCTCCTCCATCAGCAGCTTGAGCGCGAGGATGTTGCCGGCCAGCGTGTTGCGCACGCGAAAGACCTCGCCCGAAGCACCGCGCCCCAAGAGATGAAGCAGCAAGTACTTCTGAGCGATGAGCTCACCGACGGCGAATCTGCGAGTGACGAACGGCATGGCGGGAAAGGGGTGAGTAGCATACCGTCGAACGACAGCGCTGAGTAGTGCGCCTTGAGAATATCGGAAGCGAGACTGGCAGGGCCCGCCTTAAGCAAGAATCGGCGCCGCTAACGCGGCTTGCGACCTACACCCAGGTTGGCGGTCTCGTCAGATGTTGCTGGCCCGAGCCGTATTTCTCAGCAAGGGACGTCAGGTGGAGAGGCAAGCGGATTCGACATGGCTCCAAGAATTAGCACGAGAGGGCTTGCCGAGAGTGTCTTCCCAGTCGTGTAATGGCCACATGAAAGACGAATCGACCGATGCCGCTTTTTCGTGGCTCGACGGTATCGCCTTGGCCGCCACGGTCTGCGATCGTCAGGGCGTTTGCCTTTACATGAACGATCACGCAGCCAAGCAGTTCGCCAAGGATGGCGGTCGAGCCTTGGTCGGCAAGAGCCTCCTCGACTGCCATCCCGAACCGGCGCGTTCGCGCTTCGTGGACCAGCTGGCTTCACCCAGTCCAAACACCTACACTGTTGAAAAGAACGGCCTGCGCAAGATTATCCACCAGATACCTTGGTACAAAGGTGGCGAGTTCGCTGGCGTTGTCGAGCTGTCGTTCGTCTTACCGGAGAGCCTTCCGCATTTCGTGCGTGCGCCCGGGTGACGGTGCTCTCATCCAAAAGAAACGGCGGACCGCTTGGCCCGCCGTCTTTATAGAGACTGGCCTGCGACTAGTTCCGCCCGTCATAAGTGCTGCCAGGGTTCCGAGACCAAGATTTCGGT
>CAZTTW010000265.1:0-6427 GCA_964616265.1 uncultured Myxococcales bacterium
AACCAAAACGTGCCGGCCGATCGGAAGTCCAAGGCCCGCACGTTTTGGTTGCCATGTTCGCCGAGCAGGACAGCCACGCGGTTCATTTTCTGAAAGAAGAGGGCATTTCTCGGCTCGACGTACTGACGACGGTTTCGCATGGAACGTCGAAGGTGTTGTCGAGCCCTCAGCACATCCACGGCGATGCGCCGGGCGCGGCGGAAGAAGGCGAGGAGGGCCCCGCCAAAGATCCGCTGGAGGCATACGCCGTCAACCTGAATGAAAGTGCGCGTCGCGGTGAGATTGATCCGCTCGTTGGCCGCCACAAGGAAGTCGAGCGGGCGCTGCACGTGCTGGCTCGGCGACGCAAGAACAACCCGCTCTTCATTGGTGATCCCGGCGTGGGCAAGACGGCCATCGTCGAGGGGATGGCGGCGCGGATCGAGTCGGGACAGGCGCCCGACGCGCTCAAGGGAACGACGATCTATTCGCTCGACATGGGAGCTCTGCTGGCCGGTACGCGCTACCGCGGCGATTTTGAAGAGCGCTTCAAGGCCGTCTTGCGCGCCGTCGAAGAGAAGAAAAACGCGGTCATCTTCGTGGACGAGCTGCACACCATCGTGGGCGCGGGCGCGGTTTCCGGCGGCAGCATGGACGCTTCGAACCTGCTCAAGCCGCTTTTGTCGAGTGGACGCATTCGCTGCATCGGCACGACCACGCACAAAGAGCTGCGCGCCCACATCGAAAAGGATCGCGCGCTGGCGCGGCGGTTCCAGACCATCGAAGTGCCCGAGCTGAACGTCGACGACACCGTGAAAGTGCTGCGCGGTTTGCGCCGGCATTACGAGGAATTCCACGGCGTCACGTACAGCCCCAAAGCATTGCGGTTGGCCGCCGAGTTGGCGGAACGCTACCTGGCCGAGCGCAAGCTGCCCGACAAAGCCATCGACCTCATCGACGAGGCGGGCGCCATCCTCAAGTTGCGCGGCCGCCCGGAGAATGCCAACAACGGCGAAAGCGGCGACAAGAGCGCGGCTCCCTTGCGCGTTCGCGGGCGCGACATCGAAGCCGTGGTCGCCACCATGGCGCGCATTCCGCCGCGGCGAGCGGCTTCGAACGATCGCGAACGCCTTCGCAAGCTCGAAAGCGAGATCAAGGCGCGCATCTTCGGCCAGGACAAGGCCGTCGAAAAAGTTTGTCAGTCGATTCGCATGAACCGCGCGGGCCTGGGTCAGCCAGGACGGCCGATCGGCAGCTTCTTGTTCGCGGGTCCGACCGGCGTGGGCAAGACCGAGCTGGCCAAGCAGCTGGCCGAGGTCCTCGGCATCAGCTTCCTTCGCTACGACATGTCCGAGTACATGGAGCGCCACACGGTCTCGCGCCTCATCGGCGCGCCTCCCGGCTACGTGGGCTTCGACCAGGGCGGCCTCCTGACGGACGCCATCCACAAGACGCCGCATGCGGTGCTCTTGCTCGACGAGATCGAGAAGGCGCACCCCGACCTGTTCAACATCCTGCTGCAGGTGATGGACCACGGATCGCTCACCGACAACAATGGACGGCAGTCGGATTTCCGGCACGTCGTTCTCATCATGACCAGCAACGTGGGCGCCCGCGACCTGGCCAAGAACATGCCGGGCTTCGGGGCCGGTCAGCGCTTCGGCGATTCCGACGAAGCATTCAAGCGCATGTTCTCTCCCGAGTTTCGCAACCGCCTCGACGCCAAGGTCGACTTCGCGCCGCTCGGCGAAGGGGAAATGCTGCGCATCGTGGACAAGTTCGTCGCCGAGCTGTCCACCCAGCTTGCCGAGCGCAAGGTGACCTTGCAGCTTTCGCCGGCCGTGCGCGAGCACCTCGCCAAGAAGGGTTACGATCCGATGAACGGCGCGCGGCCGCTCGCGCGCGTCATTCACGACTTGGTCAAGCGCCCGCTCACCGACGAGCTTCTCTTCGGCTCGCTCACCGACGGCGGCAGCGTGCACGTCGATCTCGACGGAGAAGAGCTGAAATTCACCTACGAAAAGGCTACGGTCACGAAGGTGGAGAAGCCCGCAAAAGCGCCGCAAGATTCGGGTGACAAGACGCTATCGTAGTTCGGCCAGGAGACTCGTTCGGGGGCAGATCCGTTCAACGACGGTGATTCTTCTCTAAGCTGCAGAGGGACGGTTGCCAGCAGCGAGTCGTGATGCCTTCTTGTAGTGTCGTAGAAACGAGGCGAGATTCCGCAGTATGACGGGTTGTACTCGACGGGCCAGGGCCACTCCGATCGCCCGCTTTCCGATGCAACTTACACTCGCCATCGTTCTCCTCGCTACGTCCCTTGCTATGGCTGCCGCCGACGTCGTTCCGCCGCAGACGCCGACTGTCCAATCGGGCAATCCCGCTCCAGCCACGGTTTTGCCGCCACTGCTTGTTCCCTATTCGCCGCCGCCAGAGCCGGCCGGTCCGCCGGCGGGTGCGCCCCGGGCGCCGCCCAACATGCGCTGGGTGCTCGTCGATGAGACCATGCCGCCGCCACCCGAGCCGGGCTTTCACAAACACGACGGCTTCTTCATGCGCGGTCTCGTGGGTTTTGCCGTAGGCGGCATGCAGGGCGACGTTGCAAGCGGCCCGCTTCGCATGTCGGGGGTTGGTCTTTCCGAATCCTTCGCCTTCGGCGGTGCCATTCGGGAGAACGTGATCCTTTTCGGGGAGTATTCCATCGAGGCTCTCCCGAGCGGCAGTGTGAGCGGATCGGGCAAGAACCCGGATACGCAGAAGAGTACCGCCACGGTGCTGACCTTCGCCCCGGGAATCGCCTACTACTTCGAGCCGCGAAATCTGTATCTTTCAGGAAGTTTCGGGTTGGCTTTCTCCATGGCTGAAGAGCGACTGAATGGAGGCGGCGTCACGAACATCCAGCACGACAGCAACGGCGGACTCGGCGGCAATCTTACCGCGGGCAAAGAATGGTGGGTCTCGGCCAACTGGGGATTGGGCGCCGCCCTGCGCGCCTCATTCGCCAGAACCCCCGACAAGACGACCGGCTCGGCGTGGCTCGGCTACTTCGCCGCGGCGCTGTTTTCAGCGACCTACAACTGAGGACCGCACCAGGTCCCGCGCCGCCGATGGCTTGTGCTAGATCTCCGTCCATGAGCATCGCCAGCACCGCATCGTGGAAGAAACTCGTCGAGCATCAGAAGACCATCGCACCTCTGCCCATGCGCGAGATGTTCGCGAAGGATCCGGGACGTTTCGCCAAGCTCTCGCTTCGCCTGGGTGACCTTCTGCTCGATTATTCCAAGAACCGTGTCACCGACGAAACGATGGATCTCTTGCGCGGGCTTGCGCGCGAGGCCGGGGTCGAAGCGATGCGCGACAAGATGTTTGCGGGCGAGCCTATCAACTTGACCGAGGGCAGGGCGGTTCTGCACGTGGCCTTGCGCAACTTCTCGTCGCGGCCGATCGACGTCGCCGGCAAGGACGTCATGCCCGAGGTGCGCGCTGCCCTCAACCACATGAGCGCCTTCAGCGATTCGGTACGCAGCGGCGCCTGGAAGGGGTTCACCGGTAAACCCATTCGCAGCATCGTCAATATCGGCATCGGCGGTTCGGATTTGGGGCCAGTCATGGTCACCGAAGCGCTTCGGCCGTACGGGCGTGACGACCTCGACATTCACTTCGTGTCCAACGTCGACGGCTCGCACATCGCCGAGGCGCTCAAGCGCGTCGATGCCGAGACCACGCTTTTCCTCGTCGCTTCGAAAACCTTCACCACGCAAGAAACCATGGCCAATGCGCAGACGGCGCGCGCCTGGTTCCTCGAACGCGCCAAGGACGAAAAACACATCGCCAAGCACTTCGTCGCGCTCTCGACCAACGCCAAAGAGGTCGCCAAGTTCGGCATCTCGACGGACAACATGTTCGTGTTCTGGGATTGGGTCGGTGGCCGTTATTCGCTGTGGTCGTCCATCGGCCTGTCCATCGCGCTTGCCATCGGCTTCGAGAATTTCCACGCGTTGCTGGAAGGCGCGCACGAGATGGACGAGCACTTTCGAACCGCGCCGCTCGACAAGAACTTGCCGGTCACGCTGGCGCTACTCGGGGTTTGGTACAACAATTTCTTCGGCGCCGAAACGCACGCCATTTTGCCGTACGACCAGTACCTGTCGCGCTTCCCGGCCTATTTCCAGCAGGGCGACATGGAGTCGAACGGCAAGCGGGTCACGCGCGACGGCAAGGTGGTGGACTACCAGACCGGCCCGGTGATTTGGGGCGAGCCTGGCACCAACGGTCAGCACGCGTTCTACCAGCTCCTTCACCAGGGGACGAAGCTGGTGCCCGCGGACTTCCTGGCCTCCGTCGACACGCACAACCCGATTGGCGAGCACCACACGTTGTTGCTGGCCAATTTCTTGGCGCAGACCGAGGCGCTCATGAAAGGCAAGACCGAGGACGAGGCGCGCGCCGAGCTGGAAGCCTCGGGCATGAAGGGCGAGGCGCTGGCGGCGCTTCTGCCGCACAAGATCTTCCCGGGCAATCGGCCTACCAGCTCGCTGCTGTACCAGAAGCTGGATCCGCGCACGCTCGGCAAGCTCACCGCGCTTTACGAGCACAAGATCTTCGTGCAAGGGATCATCTGGAACGTCAATTCGTTCGACCAGTGGGGGGTCGAGCTGGGCAAGAAGCTGGCGAATGCCATCCTGCCCGAGCTGCGCGCGGCCGGGGATGTATCGTCGCACGATGCTTCGACGAACGCGCTCATTGGCGACATCAAAGCGAGGCGCACCAAGGCTTGATTACCGATTCGATTCCGCGGGGGGCGGCCGAGCACCGTCAATACGAGGCGAGCGATAGGGCGCCCCATCTCGATCTGCCGCCTGCCGAGCCGTTGCAACTTTTGACAGCGGAGCTGGGCGAAGCGCTGGCAAGCGCCGAGCGCCCGGCGGTGCGCAAAGCGGGACAGGGCCTGCTGAGGTTTCTCGCGCACGCCTACGAGGTTCCCCCGCCGGGGCTCACCGTGCTTGGCTCACGCCCCAAGACAGTCCACGAAGGCTCGTCGTACGAGCTGTGGGGCGACTACACGTTCGCGACGCAGGTCATTCGCGTGTGGATGCGGACCGCGGTCCTGGGAAAGGTCACCAGCTTTCGCGGGCTGCTCAACACACTTCTGCACGAGTTTTGTCATCACCTCGACGTCAAGCGCTTCGCCTGGCCCTCGACACCGCACACCCGCGGCTTCTTCGGTCGAGTCGACGACCTTTACCATCTGGCGCTCGCCACGCCGCCCGAGGCACGCAAGCCGCTCGTGTGGATCAAAACGCGCAACGCCTGGCGCATCGACTGGACCAAGCTGCGAGCCAAACCCGCAAAGTCCGCTCCGGGTTAGCGCAAGCTCCTTGACAGGACGGCGGACTTTCCGAATAGTGACGCCTTCATGGGAAAGCACGATAACCGTACGTCGATGAAGATGCGCCGCAAGAAGGCGCAGAAGAAGCTCAAGGCCCGCCTCAAGCGGCAGAAGACGACCAAGAAGGCCGTCCGCGGCGGGACCGCGAAAGCGGCCAAGAAGCCGCGCCCGGCACCTGCCGCCAAGGAGTAGCGAGCCCAGCTCGCGCGGAGGTGGGCGCCGTGGCCGGCGAGAAGGACAGCGGAACCACGGCGCTGATGCGCCAGTACCTCGACGTCAAGGCGGGGTACCCCGATGCCATTCTTTTTTTCAGGCTCGGGGACTTCTACGAGATGTTCTACGAGGACGCCGTCTACGTGGCGCGCGTTCTCTCGCTGACGCTCACTTCGCGCGACAAAGGCAAGGAAGACCCCGTACCGATGTGCGGGGTTCCGCACCATGCGGCGCGCGGCTACGTCCAGCGCCTGACCGAGCTTGGTCATCGCGTCGCTCTGTGCGAGCAGCTGGAAGATCCCAAGCTGACCAAGGGCATGGTCAAGCGCGGCGTGGTCCGCGTGATCACGCCGGGGGTGATTCTCGACGAGGAATCGCTCGAGCCGCGCACTCCGAACTACGTGGCGGCGGTGGCCGGCGAGGCGCGCGACGGTTTCGGCCTGGCGTTTGCCGATGTTACCACCGGTGATTTTCGTGCCACCTTGTGCGCGACCATGGAAGGGCTGCTCGATGAGCTGGCGCGCGCCGAGCCGCAGGAGATTCTGCTCGGGCGCGGCGACGGCGATCTGGCCGGCGTGATCCGCCGCGCCTACGGCAATCTGGCACAAACGGCGATCGACACGAGCGACGAATCCCCGGCGCTGAGCACGCTTGCCGAGGCTCTCGGAACCGGCTTCGAGCGCGAGCGCCTGGAAAAGTGGCCGCTGGTGGCGACGGCGGCGGCGCGGGTTCTGCGCTACGTGCGGGCCACCCAGCTGGCGGCACCTCTGCCGCTTTCGCGTTTGGAGCTTTTCCAGCGCAATGATTTTCTCATCATCGACGAGCAGGCTCGTGCGCACCTGGAGC
>CAZTTW010000266.1:0-6424 GCA_964616265.1 uncultured Myxococcales bacterium
GTCAGCAAAGGGCCCGAAGGCGGGACGGTCACCCTTCAAGAGATCATGGATAGTTGCGATATTCCCGAGCAAACACAGGCCAACGTCCTGGCGTGCCTATCTGCCCTGCATGGATCGTGGACAACTGGAATTGCGGCCGCTCTCGCCGGGCAGGACTGCGGAGCCGTTTCGTCGTCGCTGGAGCCTTGTTCCTACTCGTCCCAGTGCAATACCGCCCTACCGGCCGAGTTCGATCCTTCGTACTTGCGAATTTGCGAGCCCATCCTGATCTACCTCGGAGTGCGCTTCGTTTGAGCCCGCACCCGCTCGACCGCGTGCCACGGCAGCCACGTACCTGCATCTGGGAGCTCACGAAGCGCTGCAACCTACGCTGCATCCACTGCGAGAACTGCTGCGGCGAGCGTTCATCGCGTGAGCTATCGCGCGAGCAAATCGAGACTACGGCGCAAGGTTTGGCGAAGCTCGGTTGCCAGCATATCCACGTCACCGGCGGCGAGCCTTTGCTGCATCCGCAGTGGGAAGGTCTTTGTCGCCTCTTTGCCGGCCTTGGTCTGCGTACCTCACTCATCACCAATGGCACTCTGCTCGACGACGAGCAGCTCGAGCGCGCGGTCGATGCTGGCGTCCAAGCCGTCGGCATTTCCATCGACGGCTTGCAGTCGACCCACGATAGCATTCGGCGGTCGCCGGGCAGTCGGGTCTCGCCCTGGCAGCTGGCCATGGCGGCCGTCGCACGGGCACAGAAGCGCCTCGAAACCGTGGCCATCACGGCCGTGAATCGCCGCAATCTCGGCGAGCTACCGAAGCTACGCGAAGCCCTCTCCACCGTCGGGGTGAAACGTTGGCAGATCCAGCTGGTCATTCCCGTCGGCCGCGCGCTGGAAGTCACCGAACCTTTCGTCATCGCGCCTGCGAGCTTGGAGCCGCTCATGGCATTCATCGCCGACGCCCGCCGCGACGGCAAGCCACCGCTCATCGACACCAGCGACACCATCGGCTATTTCACCGAGCACGAGCTTGGCGTGCGGGGTCGCGTGGACGTTCCGTCGCTGTGGACTGGCTGCCAGGCAGGGATCCGCGCGGTCGCCATCACCTACGACGGACGTGTCCGCGGTTGCTCGATCATGCCGCCGGAGTTCGACGCCGGCGACTTGCACGATGAATCCATCGAAACCATCTGGAACGACGCCGAGCGGTTCGCCTACAGCACGCGTTTCGATGCGACCAAGCTCGCCGGCGCCTGCGGCCACTGCAAGGTCGGGCCACTGTGTCGTGCGGGGTGCACCACCATGGCCTACTGGACGACGGGAAGTATCTACAGCAATCCCTTTTGCCTGCACCGCGTGCGCGGAGCCTGCGCATGATCGCGTGGCGGACGCCGCTCGTGGCCGGGTTGGAGCTGACCTTGCGCTGCCCGTGCCGTTGCCTTACCTGTGGCTCGGCCGCAGGAAAAGCACGCGCAAACGAGCTTCTGCACGACGAATGGCTGGGCGTGATTGCAACGCTGGGCGACCTCGGCTGTCACCGCATGAGCCTGGTCGGCGGCGAGCCGCTGCTGTACGCGCTCTGGTTCGACCTGGTACGGGCCGCACGCGAACGCAGCATCGTCGTCGACATGGTCACCTCCGGACAGGGCCTGGATTCCAGCGTCGCCATCCGCATGGTCGAGGCTGGGCTCAATTCTGTCACGGTCAGCGTCGATGGCGTGCAGGCCACGCACGATCGACAGCGCGCGATCCCCGGTTGCTTCGCGCAGGCTTTGAATGCCATTCGCTGCGTCGATCAAGCAGGACTGAAAGTGGGCGTGACGACGCAGATCAACCGCGAAACCGTGGGCGAGCTGGAAGCGCTTGCGCCCATTCTCGAAGAAGCCGGCGTCATGGGCTGGCAGCTTCAGATGACCCTGCCCTTAGGCCGCGCCGAGAACCATCCGCTCCTCACGCTCTCGCCTGACGAGATGCCCGAGCTTCTGCGCGTGGTCCGGCGCCTAGCGCGACGCCAAGGACTGCGGCCGCACCTCACCGACAACCTCGGCTACGGCACGGCGGACGACGTGACATTGCGGACCATCCAAGGCGGTTTTCCCCGGCCGTGGCTCGGCTGCCGCGCCGGCATCGACGCTATCGGCATTACCAGTGAAGGTCGCATCAAGGGCTGCCTTTCGATGCCCGACTCGTGCAGCGAAGGCACCGTGCGCGAACGATCCTTGGCCGAAGTGTGGAACGACCCGCGCGCATTTGCGTACAACCGCAGCTTCGTTTCCGAGAGCCTGTCCGGCGCCTGCGCCACCTGCAAAGAGGCATACCGTTGCCGCGGCGGCTGCACCACTGCGGCGCTTACCATCCACGGCCGCCCCGGCACCAGCAGCCACTGCTTTCGCCTGCACGACGAACGCTGCCCGTAGACGACAACAACGTCACGCACGAGTGACCCGCTCGACTGAACGTTGCAGCGCTGTGACCGAGGGCTTCGACGCATTCTCGTCTTGAACTGGTCGTCGTTGGCTCGGCAAATGCAGCAGGGCAGCGAAGGTCCCAGCGCATGACGACGACCTAAACGAAAACGAAGAAGGAGATCCAGCCATGAATGCAATTGAACTCTTGGAATCGCAGCATCGCGATGTCGAAGACACCTTTGCCGAGATCGAGGCGAGCGACGAAAGCGACAGCAAGATGCACGCGTTTGAGAAGCTCGCCGATAGCCTTGCCATTCACGCCGCCATCGAAGAGCACCAGTTCTACCCGGCGGTCAAAGCCAAGGGACTGAGCGACCTCGTACTCGAGTCACTCGAAGAACACCTCGGTGTGAAACGCGTAATCGCCGACATCATGAAGACCGACCCCGACGACGAGACGTTCAGCGCGAAGGTAAAAGTGCTGAAGGAATTGGTGCTAACCCACGTCGACGAAGAAGAAAGCGAGCTCTTCCCGCAAGTCCAAAGCATGTTCGACGGCGATCAGCTCGACGAGCTCGGCTCTCAGATGGAGTCCGAGGCGGGCCAGCTTTACGACGAAGGCTCTCCCCGTATGAACATTCCGTCCGAGACCGAGCAAGCGCCGGCCATTTGACGTAAGCGGCCGGTTAGCGGCGCTAGCTGTCTCCCGGGTTCGCAGGATAGGTAATCCGATGGCTGCGAACCTGGGCGAAGCTCGTAAGCCGGTGCGGGCTCGCGGGCCGGCGTCCGGTAATATGACGAACGTCGGTGCCGCGCACCAGGAGAGCATCGGCGATAAGGCTGCGGTGGCAGCGCCACGGCACGGCCTCGGCGCACATGATCGCGGCGGTGCTCGCTCGCGCGAGACACCAAAGCTCGTCTAGGCCCTGTTCGAACGCGTCGCTTTGCATGTAGTCAGCGAAGCCGCGAAAGCTGGCGTTGCGCCAACCGTCGTTGGGCGAGTCGGCCCTTGCCTTCCGTAGGCCGCCAAGCGCTGCAAGCCGGCAATAGGCGATGCTGCGCTGAGGAAGATCGGTTTCCAGCGCGTCGGCGTTGAACTGAGGGTTGTGCCGGGAACGCGGAATGGTGCGCACGTCGACCAGCGCCGCGACGGAAAAGGTGCGCAAAAGGTCCACGAGATCGTCGAGCGTTCGCGTCGAATGCCCAACCGTGTACAGAACGAGGCCATTCCAGTAGGCCATCCGGTAAGTATGGATCGCGAGCGTAACCTCCGTGGTATACAGGCTCGGCCTAAATACCGTTGCGTCGAACCTGGATATCGACGGAAAATGTGGACCGCTGTCAGGAGGGAATGACCTTGCCCACGTTTGTTGGCCACGCAAGCAAGAGTTGGAATTTGGTGGCACTTGTGGCGCTCGTCGCCGCGGCCTGCACATCGAGCACCGGAGGAGGAAAACCTCCGAGCGGCGGTGGAGGCACCCAAGCCACGGGCGCCACGGGTGGTAATGCCGCAGGCGGAGCCGGAACGACCGGCGCAACCGGTGGCGCGACGGCTGGGGCTGGCGGTACAGCATCGGGCGGCGTGACCAGCAAGGGCGGCGCTGCCGGAAATGCCGGCGGCGCTGGAGGAGCCCCCGCCGGGGGCGCTGCGGGCGGCTCCGGCGGGACGGCTGGCGCAACAGCGAACGGCGGTGCCGGGGGCCAAGGTGGCGGTGCAGGTGGTGCCGGCGGTGGCAGCACGGCCGCTCCTCCAACGGTGAGCGTGAGCGGCGGTACACTGAAAATCGAATTCTGTGCGCCCAACGTGGTGCGCGTCGCGTTCGCCAAGAGCGACTCTTTCTTCACCCGGGCAAGCCTAACCACGGCCGCCAAGAAATGCGACACAACCTCGTGGCAAAGCACGACCGGCGACGGTCAAGTCACGTACACCACGTCCGCGCTCAGCGTCCGCGTCGAGAACACGGGGCGCGTGACCTTCCTGGATCTGAACGGCAATACCATCCTGGCAGAGCGCCCGAATGGCGGCCGCACCCTGACCGCCGCGACGGTCCAGGGCGATTCGACCTTCAACGTTCGCCAGGAGTGGGAGCCCAACTCCGACGAGTCGCTTTACGGTCTCGGTCAGCATCAGCAAGGACTGATGAACATCAAGGACTACGACCTGGATCTGCATCAGTACAACACCGAGATCTTCATCCCCTACCTGGTATCGAGCCGCGGCTACGGCATCCAGTGGGACAACACCTCGTTCTCGCGTTTCGGCGATCCCGCCGATGCGGTGCCGCTGCCGGGCGTGACCGGGCTTTACGCGACTGGCGGCGAGGTGGGCGACGTCACTCCGGGCAGCGGGACGGTGAATTGGAGCGGCACGGTCAAGCCGACGACCACCGGCGATTACATCTTCCGCACCTTCTCGTCGGGCTCGATCAACTTGCAAGTCAACAATCAAACCCTCATCGATCACTGGCGCCAGAGCTGGAACCCGGGCGAAGAGATCGCGCGCATCTCGCTCACCGCCGGACAATCCGTGCCAGTGAAGCTGCAGTGGACCGCCGACGGATCGGTCAACGTCGTGAAGCTGCTCTGGAAGGCACCGGTCGCCAACCGAACCACCTCGTTTTGGTCCAAGGTCGGAGACGGTATCGACTACACCTTCGTCTACGGTCCCGAGATCGACACGGTGGTCGGTGGCTATCGTCGCGTGACCGGCCAAGCGCCGATGATGCCCCGCTGGGCGTACGGCTTCTGGCAATGCCGCGAGCACTACAAGACTTCGCAGGAGTCTCTCGACGTGCTGGCCCAGTACCGCTCATACAAAGCGCCCATCGACAACATCGTCCAGGATTGGCAGTACTGGAAGGAAGCCGAATGGGGCTCGCACGCCTTCGATCCAACGCGCTACCCGGATCCAGACGCATGGATAAAATCGATCCACAGTACGTACAACGCCCAGATCATGATCTCGGTGTGGCCGAAGTTCTACACCGGCATTCCGAACTTCACCGCCCTGAACAACGCGGGCGACCTCTACCAGCCTAACATCACCGACGGAAAGAAGGACTTCGTCGGCTACAACTTCACGTTCTACGACGCGTTCAAGGCCGATGCGCGCAAGCTCTACTGGTCGCAGATCAACACCGCTCTCTTTTCGAAGGGTATCGACGCGTGGTGGATGGACGCTTCCGAGCCGGACATCGTCGAGGGGCCATACACCAGCGTCGCCTCGCAGATTTCGATGTTCGAAACGCACATGACCCCGACGGCGCTCGGCACCGGGGCGCGGATGCTCAACGCGTACTCGCTCGTGAACAGCCAAGCCATCTTCGAGGGACAAGTCGCGGCAGCGCCCAACCAGCGCGTCTTCATGCTGACCCGCAACGGATTCGCCGGGCAGCAGCGCTATGCGGCCGCTTCGTGGTCGGGTGATATCACTTCCACCTGGACGGCCATGCGCAAGCAGATCCCCGCCGGGCTTTCGTTCTCCGTCTCAGGCATGCCCTACTGGACCCTGGACAGCGGTGGCTTCGCACCGCCAGCGCGGTTCTCGGCGACCACTCCCACGGCGGCGGACACGGACGAGTGGCGCGAGCTGAACACGCGTTGGTTCGAGTACTCGACCTTCTTGCCCCTCATGCGCTCGCACGGCGAGGCGCCGCCGCGGGAGATCTGGCAGTTCGGCGGCAACACGAGCCCCGCGTATGCGGCCATGCTGAAGTTCGATCGGCTGCGCTACCGGCTGCTGCCCTACATCTACTCTCTGGCAGGTGATATTACTCGCCGGGCCGGAACCATGTTGCGTCCGTTGGTCATGGACTTCCGTTCGGACGCCAGCGCACGCGATGTCGCCGACCAGTATATGTTCGGTCCGGCTTTCTTGGTGTCGCCGGTCACGACGTACAAGGCGACCTCGCGATCGGTCTATCTGCCCACCGCCAGCGGCGGGTGGTACGACTTCTGGACGGGGAAAGCCGCGACGGGCGGGCAGACCGTGCAAGCGGATGCAGCCTTCGACTCGATGCCGCTCTACAT
>CAZTTW010000267.1:0-6405 GCA_964616265.1 uncultured Myxococcales bacterium
CAGCTCGAAATTAGCATCGGCCAGCGCCTTGACCGCCGATTCGAGAATTTCCGACCTGTCCGAAAAGCGCTGCAGGACGCGGCGGCGCAAGGTTTCCCACAACGCCGGCACGCCGACGATGGCGGTGATCTTGCCGTTCTTGAGGGCGTTGTTGATGGTGTCGCCCGTGAGGTCTGGCAGGTACGTGATGCGCGTTCCGTGAGCCAGCGGCACGAGCAAGCCCGCCGAAAACTCGAAGGTGTGGTGGAGTGGCAGCACGGACAGCATGCAGTCCGAGGTGCCCAGCTCGAACAAGCGCGACAGCTCCGCGACCATGAAGGCGAAATTGCGGTGGGTCAGCATCACGCCCTTGGGCTTGCCGGTGGTGCCCGAGGTGAAGATGAGCGAGGCCACGGAATCCGCGGCGTGCTTGGCAAGGAACGACTTCTTGCGCTCGTTTTCGACCGCTTCGTCGAGAAGCTCGAAGACTTTCTCGAACGGCCAAATCTGAGTGGCGAGCCCCGCCTCTTTCAGCTCGCGGGCCAGGGTCGGCCGCTTGTCGAGCAAGTCCTCGCCGATCAGGATGCCGGTAGCACCCGCAGCGCGCGCGATGTTGACCACTTCGGTAGCGGTCGAGTCATGGGCCACCGGCACGGCCGTGGCGCCGGTCTTGAGAATGCCGAAGTAGCACATCGCCCATTCCGGCGCGTTCTTGCCGAACAGAATCACGCGCTGATTGGCGCCGACCGACTGCCCGACCAGGAACGTTCCGGCGCGTTCGGCGAGCTCGCGCAAATCGCGATACGTGTAGCTTTCCGTGCGACCACCGCGCTCCATCTTCATGGCGATGCGCTTGGCGTGCAGCTTCGTCGTCGTGTCGAACAGCTCGATCAGGTCGCGGTACGCGTACACGCTCTTGGGCTTGGGCGCGTAGGTTTCGTCGAGCTCGGGCAAGACCCACTTCTGAAGGCCTGGGAAGTGGATGTTCATGAAGTAGTCGTACCAGTCGATGGTCTCGGGCGACCACGGCACGAGATCCCGCTCTTCCGGAGGCAAGCGGTCGCGCAACGCTCGGATGTTGTCCGCGCGCAGAACGTATTCGTTGTCGAGAATGAAGGGCCGGAACAAATCGATGTCGCGGCTGGCGTCCTTGGTGACGCGCTTGAGATCGTCGACCTTCTTCTTGACCTGATCGACCCAATTGGCAAAACGGCCGCCACCCCATGCCGGACGAATCTTCTCGAGGCCGTCCGACACCTTTTCAGTCATACGACTGATGAGCGGCAACGACGTGCGATCGTATTCCTCGTAGCTGACTGGGCGGAACTCCATGCGCGCCGCCAGCTCGTTCAAGAATTTGTTGCCGGTCTCTTTGCTCTGAAAGCGCTGCCGCTTGTAAAGACCGGTCAGCGTCGTGACCCGACCGATGCGCGATGGATTGAGATCGCCACTCGCCAACTGGTGCACGAGCTTGGGCTGCTCAACGCACGCCTGAGCCGCCACCATCAGCATGCCGCCCGCGATGTGATCCACCGGCACCATGTCCAGGATCAGCGACTCGGAGACCGGCAGCTTGTTCTGGCCTTTGAGCGCCAGATACACGAGCGGCGCCGAGGTGGTGAAGCCTTCGTTCCAGCCGCGCAAGGGATAACTGATCGAGCTTTCCACGATGGCCGGTCGCACGATGGAGCGCACGATGCCGGTTTCACGTGCAACCAGCTGGTCGCCGATGCTCTTCGTATACGTGTAGATGTTGGGCCAGCCCCACTCGGCGGCACGCTCCATGCCCCGGTTCGTGAGCTCGGTGCGAATCCAATCCTTGCGCTCGCGCGCCAGGCCCATCTTCAGCGCGGCTTCGTCGTCGGGATCGCGGTTGGCCTCGCGCAAAAAATCGCGCGCTTTATGTCGCAGCCGCGCGATGACTTGCGCATCGTCGGCCTGGGCACGAACCTCGGCGGCGATGCGGGCGCAGTCGGCGATTTCCTGCTCGACGTTGAACTTGGTCGCCGGCAACTCGCGCCAGCGCGGGAAATAGCCGTCGAGCGGTTCGCTCTCCCAGATTTCGCCGCTGCGATTGCCGGCGACGAAACAGGTGCTGGTGTGAATCAGGGCCGGCCGTTTCATGCGCTTGGCGAAGGCGATGACGTTCTTCGTTCCCGTGACGTTGGTCCGCAACGCCGATTCCAGCGGCGGATTGAACGTCACTTTGCCTGACGAGTTGACGATGACGTCGAGGTCGCCCGCAACCTTGGCGGCGTCCTCTTCCGAAAGGCCGAGGTTGGCCTCGGTAATATCACCGTCCACCACGCGCACCTTGTCGAGCAGAAACGCGCGCAGCTTGTCGCCGTACTTCTCGCGCAGCGGATCGAAGGTGTGCGAGGGCACGACGCTATCCCAGAAGCGCGTCTCGCTGGACGTGCCGGTTCCGCGCCGGACCATGACGTACACGCGACCCACGTCGGGAAAGTTGCGCAAGAGCATGCTGAGCAGCACCTTGCCGAGAAAGCCGGTGGCACCGAGCACGAAGACGTTGCGGCCGCGATAGATCTCGCGGACCGACAGGACGGAAGGCGAAGCGCTTTCGGACATGCTTGTCGCCATGGCAGCGGCCTACTCGACGTCCGCCATCAGGATGGGCGGCCACTTCATGAGGGTAATCGACGCCGACGGGCCCACGAAGCTGCGAGCATTGGAAATAGCCTCGGTCAGCGATTCCGCGCGATCCCAGCCCATGCGCGCCGGGACGTGCGCGTTCTTCGCGCCCGCGACGATGATCTTGCCGATGTGGTTGCGGCCGTTCTCGCCCCAGTACCACATGAAGAACGGGTGGGCGCCGTGGTACGCGTTTCCGCGCCGGTACATTTCGATGTAGCTCGGGTTGTGCGCGAATTCTTCTTCGTACTTGTGGCGCAGCTTGTGCGAGTCGCGCGTCTCGGGCAGCAAGCGATTGAAGAACTCGATGTAGCTCGGGTGGAACTTGTGATCGAATTCGTCGTGGCACGGGTGACACAGAATCACCGCCCCGCCCTTCCGCACCACCGGTTTGCCTCGATAGAAGTTGTGGAAGTAACCCATGCCCATCACCTGCACCAGGATGGGATTGAGGACTGAGTTGATGTTGTACGGCGACACGTACGGAATCGGGAAAATGACGATGTCGCTTTGGCCCTTGAGGCTCACCATGTACTGGTCGTTGAGCTTGGCCAAAATGCGCTGGTGCACGGGCTCGGTCTTGCCAGCGTAGCAGGCGACCAGCTCGTACTCGGCCGGGACGTTCTGGAAGATCTTCCGCTTGGCAGCGGTGGGCAACTTGGAAAGGCCGAAGCGCAGCGCTTCGTACTTCATGCGATCGAATTCCGAGAACTCGTCCTCGTTGCGTCCGAGGAAGTCCATGGCGCTACCGAACATGCGGTTGTTGAGCGCCGTCTCGATGTGGAAAATCTTCATGTGCTGATCGACGATGGCGCCCTGTCGATCGATCTTGGTCGTCATTTCAGACCGCGGCGGATCCATGTAGCTGTCGCACGCCGCGATGGTGTCGGGGTCGTGGTGCACGCGCACGCTCTCGTAGTCGCACAGACCCACGGCCACCGACTTGTGCCCGCCGTCCATCGGCACGAGGTTGATGTTCACGTAGATGACGAGGTCGCTCTCGACGGCGCGACGATTGATGTTGACGGTCTCGTTCTTGGCCGTCTTGCCCAGGTGGACCATGCCGTCGGGATCTTCGGCGTCGTGGTTGTAGTAGCGGTCGGGATAGAAGGCGTCGAAAATCTTCTTGCCCACCATGCGCTTCATCTCGGACTCGGTCATGCGCCGGTGAAGCGAGTTGGCGATGATCAAAGAGATGTCGTCCACGCCGTTGGCGTCGAGCAGCTCGAGCAAGATTTCGAGAATCGTCTGGCGAATGTCCGGTGTGCGCATCGGCGGCAGCGGCAAGCTGATGTCGTCGATGGCGATGGTCACGCGCATGCCCGGCGAAAGCTGGGCGTACAGCGGATCCGCTTCCAGAGGATGGTTGATGGCGTAACGAATGGCCGCGCCCGGATTGTTGAGTCCCTCGATGGGCGCCTTGGCGTAGACCACACGCGTGCCGACCGGCAGGTCTTCGCACAGGATGTCCTCGCCCGAAAAAATCAGGCGCGGCGCCGAGTCGTTGTCGATGTAGACGACTTCGTCGCCTTCCTTGTGCCGTGGCGTAGGTCCGCGCAGGGCCTTGATTTCACGCTTGCTCATGTCTGTTTCGCTATCGCAGGTCGAGGATCGGCCAATCGTGTTGCATGGCCGTGTTCTTCAGACGGAAATCGGGATTCACCGCAGTGGGATGGCCGACCACGGAAAGCATAGGCAAGTCGCTCATGCTGTCCGAGTAGCTATAACATTCGGACAAGTTGAGCCCTTCTTTTTCGGCGTAGATGCGAATCCAGCTGGCCTTGGTCGCCGCCGCCATCACGGGCGGCAGCAGCCGGCCGGTCGCCTTGCCGTCGACGAACTCCAAGTGATTGGTCACCATGTGGTCGATGCCCAGGTGGCGGGCCAGCGGCACGGCCGTAAAGTCGATGGCACCGGTCACCAGCACTTGGCGCAGACCGAGCTGCCGCGAGCGCTCGATGAGCTTGTAGGCACCGGGAAAGATCGCCGGCTTGATGACGTTCTCGAACAGCTCTTCGGCCAGGTAGCGCAGGCGATCTTCGGACTCGCCCTTGTACCGGCGGAAGAAGATGTCGTTGAACAAGCGCCGGTCGAAAAAGTCGGCGGCCATGAACGCCGGCACGCTGAGCGCGGTGGAGAGGGTGCGCGAGATGCTGCGGAGAACGCCCTGCTGGTTGCGGGCGTTGTACGCGAAGGCATGGACGAGATTGGTTCGGCACAAGGTACCGTCCAAGTCATAGAACGCTGCGGCGGCCATGGAGTGAAGGGAGCGTATATCACAGGCCGCGCAGACCTTCCTAGCCCGTGGAAACCCTGGGGCCACCTCCGCGAACGCGGTTGCTAGCCGTCGGCCGATTTATGGCGCAGGCAAGGCAGGGCCTGCGTCCGTGCGCGCCACGGACGTGCACAATGCGGTTTCCGGTTTCTCCGCAATGCGGGTATAAATGTTGGTCGATGGTCAACCTACTCGTTCGCCGCCTGCTGTTGGCATCCGTGGTGTTCACCGCCGGAGTGGGCTGCGCCCACCGCAAACCGGCTCCTGCTCCGATGGTCTACCGGCCAGCTCCGGTGCCCGCGCCGCAGCCACCTCCACCCGTCAAGCTGGCAAAGGTCGTGGTTCTGCCCGTCGACAAGCTGGCGCTGCCTGGCACCGCCGAAGAGCTGAATGCCAAGTTGGCCCAGGTCAAGCTGGCCGGAGCCGAGACGCCTACGCTGGCGACCATCAGCATGGAGACCGCCCAGCTCCAGGCAGAGTGCAGCGAGACCGGCGAGCCCTGCTACACCAAGATCGCTCGACTGGTCGATACCGATCGGCTGCTATGGGCCGAGGTCGAGAAGACCGGCGGCAAAGGCGCCTCAAAAAAGAAAGCGAAGAAGAGCGAAACCAAGATTCAGGTCGTCATTTTTGACCGCGACAAGCTGGCGGTCGTGGGCCGCGCCGACGAGACCTTTCCTGGAGTCATCACCGGGGAGCAGTTGGACAAGTTGATCGCGACCGCTGTGGGCACGAACGCGGCTCCCGTGACCGCGCCTGCGCGTCCGGCCTACGCACCACAGCCGCAGCCGGGCTACGCCGCGCAGCCGGCGCAACCTGCGTATGCCCAGCCGCAGCCAGGTTACACGCAACAGTCGCAGCCGGCTCGGGCGGCCTACGGTACACAGCCCCAACCCGGCTATGCCCAGCCGCAACCTGGCTATGCTCAGCCACAGCCAGGCTATGCCCAGCCACAACCTGGCTATACCCAGCCAACTCAACCTGGCTATACCCAGCCGACTCAGCCCGGCTATGCCCAGCCGACTCAGCCCGGCTATACGGCACCAGCGCAGCCCGCTCAGCCGGGCTATGCCCAACCTGCGACCGTGCCTTCGGCGCCGGCGCCCGCAACCCCGCCAACCTACCAAGCGCCAGTCGCCACGCCTCCAGCGGCGCCTGCCCCCGCTGCGCCGACGGCGCCCGCACCCACTGCTCCGAGCACCGTCCCTGCGAGGTGGCAATGAATCCCGTGAAGTGCCCTAACTGTCGTTTGTCGTTGCCGCAGAACT
Source organism: uncultured Myxococcales bacterium (assembly GCA_964616265.1). Taxonomy (GTDB): domain Bacteria; phylum Myxococcota_A; class Polyangia; order Fen-1088; family Fen-1088; genus Fen-1118. Next base: position 6,175 of record CAZTTW010000267.1, read on the forward strand.
GGACTGGCGCGAGCGATCCAAACGCCAAATGCCCCTACTGCGGTAAGCCGCTCTCGGGCCCCAGCCCTTCGACCGCGGCGGCACCGCCATCTCCCGCCGCCCCGAGCCCAGCGCCGCGACCAGCGGGCGGAGCGAAAACGATCTTGTGGGGCGCCGGCGTCGGCATCGCGCCGCCGACCATTACCAAGACCGTGCCGCAAACCGAAAGCGCCGCGGCCCGCGCGCCCGTGC
>CAZTTW010000268.1:0-6404 GCA_964616265.1 uncultured Myxococcales bacterium
ATCAGTTACCCATTCGATTTGAACGAGAAGGCATCCTCGCTTGTCCATCTGGTAAGGAAGCCACTCAAGGACTGCTCCCCTTTCGAGCCTGTCCATGTTGAACGCCATCCAAACAAGCGATTATTGCTTCGATCACCCGCTTCGATTCATTGGGATCTCTGACCTGGATAGACAAAGCTCCAGCTTCCTTGGCGGGATAGTCGTTTCCACCGGGGAACAAGGCATCTCCGACGTAGATCATCTCATTGATTTCGGTGTGAAGGGTGTCTCGGAGCTTTCGAATCCCGTACGCCTTGTCAATGCCAGGTTTGGTAACGTCAACGGACGTCGTACCGCCCAAGCGCACGGAAAACTCAGGGATGAGCTTATCAAGCAGAACCTTCATCTTTTTGCGCCGCGTGAAATCGGGGTCCCATTTCTTCTTTTCTTCGATGGGGGCCTGCTGTCCCAATGCCGAAAAGGTAATCTGGCTTCCTCGGTCTTCAATCTGGTCTCCCCAGGTCCGTTCGATCTTGAAATCCGATCCTGCGACTACCCGACGCAATGAACCGACGATCCTTCCCTTTTCCTCGGCGGTGAAATCTTCGGAGTAGAGTAGCGTCCAACCCGATTCATAGTTGTAAAACTTGGTTCCACAGGTGGGAAGGAGTGACAAATTCTTCAGCCTTTCGTCATGCGAAAGATTGGAAAGTAATTGCTTTTCGAATTGTGGCCAATCTCCGCCGGAAATGACAGCCACCTTCACAATAGCCAGCAGCGCGTTGAGCAGGGTGACCATTTCCTCATCCAGAGATGATTTGCTTTCGGCCAGCGTGCCGTCCAGATCGAAAACAATGAGCTTTTTCATGGGATCAGTTACCTTCGGGTAGCGATATTTCCAATAAGCCTGCTGCACCATGCGCGTGGCCTATAGACGTGCCAACTTCCGCAGGCAGGAGCATCACATCACCTTTGCTGACCGGAGGAAGCAGCCGCTCGAGCACGTCAGACGCAATGGACCCCTGCCGCGTTGTAGACCATTCGCCGTCTTATCCTCCTTCCGTTGCAGCATCGTATTCACCTCGGCGCGCCGCCTGGTTGCACTTGGCTCGATGGTAAAGAGCCTTCTGGGCCGCTGCCACGTGAGCCGCTTCTCCTCGCCAGATCTCCAACGCTGGCTGTTGGATGGCGCGGGCGAACGAAAAGGCCAATGCCCAAGGCAGCCGCGACTTGAATCGAACATTCATGGCATTCAGACGGGCCGAGGCCAGCTCGGCGGATTGTCCGCCCGACAAGAACGCGATCCCGGGAACGGCGGCTGGAGCGGCTCGCAAAAGACACCGCACCGTGGTATCGGCGACTTCGTCCACCGTCTCTTGGGTGGGGCAGGTCAATCCCGGAACGACCATGTTGGGCTTCAAAAGCAGTCCTTCCAGCATCACCCGCTGGCTGCGAAGCTGGTTGAACACCCTTTCCAAGACCTCTTCCGTCACCTCGCCACAACGCTCGAGGGTGTGCTCGCCATCCATCAGCACCTCAGGCTCGACGAGGGGTACCAGGCCGGCTTCCTGACACAGAGACGCAAAGCGAGCCAACGCCAGAGCGTTCGCCTCGATGCAGCCCCGGCTGGGAATATCATCGCCTACTGCAAGCACAGCGCGCCACTTGGCAAGGCGGGCGCCCATCTTGGCATACTCAGCTAGACGCTCGCGCAATCCGTCCAGACCCTCGGTCACCTTCTCTCCCGGGTGGCCTGCCATATTCTTTGCGCCCGTGTCGACCTTGATGCCCGGAATGATTCCCGCGTCGATGAGGGCTCTAACAAAGGGAGTGCCGTCCCTTGTTTGCTGGCGGATTGTCTCGTCGTAAAGGATTGCACCGCTAATGCTGTCACAGAGGTCGGGAGTAGTGACAATGAGCTCCCGATACGCTCGCCGCGCTTCCTCGGTTTGGGGGATGCCCAACATTGCGAATCGTTTGTTGCAAGTTGGATTGCTCTCATCCATCGCCAGTAGTCCCCTGTCGCCTGCGACGAGCTCTCTCGCCGTAAAGATGAGCTCTTGCGCATTCATTGATGGTTACCCCACTTCCAGTTGCGAATCTCCGGAAGATCCTCACCGAATTTATTGATGTACTGCTTGTGCTCGACGAGCTTGTCCTTGAGTTGCTGCTTCAGGTAGATGCCCTTGTCGCCGGTCTTGGGCAGACGATCAATCACGTCCATCACTAGGTGGAAGCGGTCGAGATCGTTCAACACCGTCATATCGAAGGGAGTGGTGATGGTTCCCTCCTCCTTGTAGCCGCGGACGTGGATGTTGGCGTGGTTGGTGCGGCGGTAGGTGAGCCGGTGGATCAACCATGGATAAGCATGAAAGGCGAAGATGACGGGCTTGTCCTTGGTGAACAGCTCGTCAAAGTCCGTATCGCAGAGCCCATGCGGATGCTCAGTTTGTGGTTGCAACCTCATCAGATCGACGACATTGACGACCCGAATCTTCAGCTCGGGCAATCGTTCACGCATGATGGAAACGGCGGCGAGCGTCTCCAGCGTCGGTACGTCGCCACAGCAGGCCATAACCACGTCGGGCGCAACGCCCTGGTCGCTACTGGCCCACTGCCAGATGCCAATACCCTCGGTACAGTGGTTCACCGCCGCATCCATGGTTAGCCATTGGGGTGCAGGGTGCTTGCCGGCGATCACAAGATTGACGTAATGGCGACTGCGTAAACAGTGGTCCATCACCGACAACAGACAATTGGCATCGGGCGGAAGATAGACTCGCACGATCTCGGCCTTCTTGTTCACGACATGGTCGATGAAACCGGGATCTTGGTGCGTGAAGCCATTGTGGTCCTGGCGCCAGACATGCGACGCGAGCAGGTAGTTCAGCGAGGCGATTCTTCGCCGCCACGGCAGGTGTGCCGTGACCTTCAGCCACTTGGCATGCTGATTGAACATCGAATCGATGATGTGAATGAATGCTTCGTAACAGTTGAAAAGGCCGTGCCGCCCGGTAAGCAGGTAGCCCTCCAGCCAGCCCTCGCACTGATGTTCGCTCAGCATCGAATCCAGCACCCGACCAGCCGGCGCGAGAAATTCGTCGTTCGGCACAGTCGCGGCGTTCCACTGCCGCTTCGTCACCTGAAAGAGGGCTTCCAGACCGTTGGAGAGCGTCTCATCTGGCCCGAAGACCCGAAAATTGCGCTGCTCCGAGTTCAGCTTCGTCACATCGCGCAGAAAGGGTCCGAGGACATGCACGTCGCCGATTCCGCGAGCCCCCGGCGTCGGTACGGCTGCCGCGTAGTCGCGGAAATCTGGCATCCGCAAGTCCCGGAGCAACATGCCGCCGTTGGCGTGCGGGTTCGCCCCCATGCGTCGCTCGCCCTTGGGAGCCAGCTCGGCCAACTCTGGTTGCAGCCGCCCCTGCGCATCGAAAAGCTCCTGAGGGCGGTAGCTTCGCAGCCAGTCTTCCAGGATCTTGAGGTGTTCCGGATGGGTCGCCGGATCGGAGAGCGGCACTTGGTGCGCACGGAAAGTGCCTTCCACCTGCAGTCCATCGACCACCTTCGGTCCCGTCCAGCCCTTGGGTGACTTGAGGACAATCATCGGCCAACGTGGACGGGTGGAGTCGTTCTTGCTTCGTGCATTGCTTTGGATTTGCCGAATCTTTTCGATGGCCCGATCCAAAGCGCCGGCCATGAGTTGATGCATCTTCTCCGGCTCGTCACCTTCCACAAAGTAAGGCGTCCAGCCGCAACCTCGTAGGAATTGCTCCAGTTCTTCCTGCTCGATGCGGGCGAGCACTGTCGGGTTGCTAATCTTATAGCCATTGAGATGCAAGATGGGCAGCACTGCTCCATCACTAATCGGGTTGAGAAACTTGTTGGATTGCCAAGCCGTGGCCAATGGTCCCGTTTCCGCCTCGCCATCCCCGACAACACAGGCGACGGCGAGATTGGGATTGTCGAACACGGCCCCGAAGGAATGGCTCAGCGAATAGCCCAGCTCGCCGCCTTCGTGGATCGATCCCGGACATTCCGGCGACGCGTGGCTGGGAATGCCGCCGGGAAACGAAAACTGAAGAAACAGTTTTTTCAGGCCGGCCTCATCCTGGCTGATGTTCGGGTAGATTTCGCTGTAGGTGCCCTCAAGATAGGTGTTGCCCACGACGGCCGGCCCGCCGTGCCCCGGGCCAGAGACGTAGATCATGTCGAGGTCGTATTTCTTGATGATCCGATTCAAGTGCACGTAAATGAAGTTCTGGCCGGGAGTCGTACCCCAGTGGCCAAGCAACATATGCTTCACGTCGGCAAGGGCGAGCGCTCGCCTCAAGAGTGGATTGTCGTACAAATAGATCTGGCCGACCGCCAGGTAATTGGCGGCGCGCCAGTAGGCGTCCATCCTGCAAAGCAGTTCCGGAGACAGCGTATCGGTCGTCATTGTTACCTCACGACTTCTTTCTGGATACTTTCACAATTACCTACACAAGCAGAAGCTAACGCAATTCGGCTCGCGCGGCAGCCTGGTCGGTCCAATAGCCCCGGCGATTGTAGTGCTGATGCAGACTATTCTCATAGTCCCGAGTCAGTGCAGACTCCTCGATAAATTCCGGCGACTGTTTGATAGCCTCGCGGGAAAGCTCGATGAAGACTTTTGATTCGAGCCAACTAACACGCTCGATCCACTTTGGGGCAATGAGGACTCGCTTGCCCGGCCACCAATTTCGCGTATCGACGATGAGATATCGAATCGCCCACGTCTCGTCGTCAATCACGAAGTCCTCAACGTGTCCGATAGCTCCATCCGTGGCTTCGACGTGATAGCCAGTCACATCGGAAGAGCTGCGCAAGTGTGGATCCCAATTATTCCCGGCTACGGCCCGGCCCTTCCACTCCCGGCGGTCACGCGCTAGGTGCGGATAGGAACCCCACATATACGGACCGCCCCAATACATTGGCCAGCCATAATAGCCATAGTACGATTCCTCGAATTGCCTTGAGACAGGCTTGTCGCGGTCCAAAGCTGGGCTGCCTTCAATCTGCTTTTTGCTCAAATCTACGGTGATGTGCTGCTTTTCGTTGCTCACGGCGCCAAGCGCGTAAGGGGACAGCAACACATGTCGTCCCGTAAGCCAGCTCCCCGCATCGGCTACCAAATAGCGGACTACCCAGTGCTTGTCATCGAAGTAGAACTCTTCGGCTCTTCCAATCTCACCGTCGAGGCTGTTCAATTTGTACCCAGCTAGAGTCTTGGCGTTGTGTAGCATGACCATATCCCTCTCATTGCTTTTCTAACGTCTAGTACGCTCCTAATTGTCGTTCGAAGAGCCGCCGTTGACGGTCAATATGCGTCGACTAGCTGGCTTCATGGACCAGTTCCTCGCCGCTATGCAGTCCGAAGGAAGACAGTCTTGCGCACGTCGACCTATAGTCCGTGTGAAGAACGGTTCGTATTCCCAAACCGGTAGCGATCTCGACAAACAAGGAGGTATTTTCGACATATGCAACTTGTTGCGCTGGCGTGTGCGCAACATCCAATGCCAGCCGAAAGATGTCTGCATCGGGCTTGCGAAGGTGGACGTAGCAGGAGGAGATATATGCGTCTACGATGTTGTCGAGCTTGAACTTTTGAATGCGGTAGTCATTTAGCACACGCGCCTCGTTACTGACCGCGACGATCTTCAGGCCATACTTAGTCTTGAGTCTGCGAATCAACGCGAGCATTTCTGGGTACGGCGTCGATTGCGCGAACATGAATCGGCGGAACTCGGCCCGATTGAATGACCGGGGTCGAAAGAAGACCACGTGGTCTAGATACTCATCCTCGGTCAATTTGCCTTCCTCGTAAGTGTCGAAGGTCGTCTGGTGTCGCGTCTCCATCTCGACTGGTTCAAGCCTAAATTTCTTCGCCGCCCGTTTCCGGGCACGATGGTTCCATCCATCGCTGAGAAGCACCCCGCCGATATCCATAAACAACGTCCTGATGGACTCCCCGCCCTTCATGCGGCGTCCTCGAAGGCCGTTTGCCCGAGCGGTCAAGCCGCTCCTCGAAGCAAAAGTATGGCGCTTGAGTGAGCGCGCAATCGATAGACGCGATGGTCTTCGAGAATTGGCTCCGCGCCAGCAGCAAACAGGTCGTGAGACTCCTTCTGAGCGGTGTCTGCGGCCATGTACCAACGAGCCTGCGAAGGCTTAGGTGGCAGAATGAAGTCGACACCCTCCTTGCTCGCATTGAACATCAGGCAAAGAGCTTGCTGGTCATCTTCAGGGATTAGACAAGCTAGTTGCCCTTGTTGTGGGTCAGCCCAATTCGGCAGGCCCTCACGCGCTCCGAACCAACGGATCTCGGTATCTGAGTAGAATTGAGCTTTGCTAAGGACCGGATGGGCTCGACGGAAGGCGATCATACCGCGCGCAAAGCGAAG
>CAZTTW010000269.1:0-6402 GCA_964616265.1 uncultured Myxococcales bacterium
CGCGCCAGGGTTGCGCTTCGAGATCGGCTACGCGGAAGACTTGGCTATGTTCCCGGACCAAAGCTTCGACGCCGTCTGTTTGATGTCGGTTTTCCATTGGATTGCCGACAAGACGAAAGCGCTGGCCGAGATTGCGCGCGTCCTGTGCGCCGACGGGCGATTCGGACTGACGACGACGCCCAAAGAGTTGCACGCGGCAAGTCCCCTCGCTGCCGTCTTCGCCTCGATGTTTTCCCGACCGCCCTATCGCGGGCGGATCCGCATCCAGGATTTCGCCCTGGGGAAACAGAGCTGCACGGTCACCGAGACGATCTAGCTTCTGCGCACGGCGGGATTGGCACTGGTCGAGTTGCACGTGATAGAGCGCCATCACACCAAGGTGTCCGCGGCCGAGATGCTCGACTTCATCGAGGCAAGCTCCTTCGGCAATTTCCTCTCGGCGATTCCGACCGACCTGCACGACACTCTTCGCACGGACTTGCGGCAGGCTCTAGAAGCGCAGAGTGGCGGGGATGGGCTTGCGTACCGTGACTACGGCATGATGGTTGTAGCGCGCAAGCTCGGTGGCTGTGCCCTCAAACACTCAGGCTTTCGCGCTGAACGCCACAGCGACGATGCCGCCGATGATGAGCGCTCCGCCAGCAAGCCCGAGGGGACGAATCGGCTCAGCCAGAAGCCAGGCCGCTAGCAGGGTCGCCACCTGCTGTCCTTGCAATCCCAGCGCGCCATACGCCGCATCCACGTGACCAAGTCCCCAACTATTGAGCATCCACGCCAGCACGTGAACTACCACGCCAAGACCCACGAGGCTCAGCCAAGTACCCGACGAATAGCCCCGCAGAGCGTCCCCGGCTAGGAGCGACGCCACCGCAAAGCAAACGAACGACGACAAGGTCATCCAAAACAAGGCTTGGCTCGCCGTCAACGTGCGGCGACCCTTGCCAAGGGCGACCGCGAACGTGCCGTAGCAGAGACTGGCGGCAATCGCGATGCCTTCGCCGCGCCCGTCGCCCACCCGTGCACCGCGCGCGAGCGCAAGCACGAGAGCGCCGCTTAGGCCCATCGCCTGCCCAAGCCAGCCGAGCCACGAATAGCGCAAACCGCGGACGAGCACGGAGAATAGGGCCACCCAGATCGGGCAAAGACCGCCGACGATGAAGGTCGCGTTTGCGGCGCTGGTCAAGCCCAAGGCCGTGTGCCAGCCCCACACGTCGAGGAAAAAGAACACGCCGGCAAGAATCGCCCACGAGCGGTCGGTGCCGCCGCCCAGACCGCTCGGCTCACGACGGACGAGCAGATAGGCGCCCGGCAGAGCGAAGAGCAGACGATACGCGCCGACGGTAAGCGTCGAGGCTCCCCCTGCGACGGCCCACTTGGCGAAGATCGCTGACAGGCCAAGGACGCTCGCGCCGGTGGCTACGGCGGCGATGCCGAGTCCGGCATGCGACGTGGGCGGGACGAGCACGGGCTTCTCTTGTATCGGGGCAACTTTCACGGCGCCAACCATGCACTGAGCGGCACAGCGATGCCAGCTCAGCGGATGCACGTTCCTGGAGTCGAGGTTCCTCGCGCTACTTCGATAGCTTAGACGCCCGTCCGCGCGACCGAGCTGACTTCTTCGATGGAGGTCAGGCCCGCACAAACCTTGTCCGCGCCGAGCTCGAACATCGTGCGGAAGCCCTGCTTGAGCGCTTCGGCCTTCAGCTCGTCCTGGCTGGCTTTTCGGTTGATGAGCGCGCGAAGGGCGGGCGTCATCTTGAGCAGCTCGTAGATGGTCGTTCTTCCGATGTACCCGGAGTTACCGCACCGTTCGCATCCGTGCGCTCGGTAAAGCGGACTGATGCTCGGGGCAACCTGCAGCTCGGCGTAAAGCGAGTCCGTGGCCGGCACCTCGCTCTTGCACGATGAACAGAGCAAGCGCACCAGCCGCTGCGCGATGATCGTATCCAGCGTCGAGGAGATCAGAAACGGCTCGATGCCCATGTCCATCAGGCGATGGATGCTGGAGAGCGCATCGTTGGTGTGGAGCGTGCTGAACACAAGATGTCCTGTCAGAGCAGAACGCACGGCCAGCTCGGCCGTCTCGAAATCGCGCATCTCGCCGATCAGGATGATGTCCGGATCCTGCCGCAGGATGGAGCGTAGCCCGGTGGCAAACGTCAATCCGGCCTTCGTGTTGACTTGCGCTTGGCGTACCAAGGGGACCTGGTACTCGACGGGATCCTCGATAGTGAAGATGTTGCGACTGACGGTGTTGATGTAGCTGAGGCAGGAATACAGGGTCGTGGTCTTGCCGGAGCCGGTCGGCCCCGTCACCAAGATCAGACCGTAGGGCAACTTCAGCGACTCGTAGATCCGGCGCGCGTCCAGCTCGCGAAAGCCAAGATTGTCGAGGCCAAGCTTGAGCTGTGACTTGTCGAGAATTCGCACGACGACATTTTCGCCGTTGACCAGCGGAAAGGTGGAAATGCGCAGATCGAGCCTGCGCTCATTGTGAAAAAACTCGGCGCCTCCGTCTTGCGGAATGCGACTTTCCGCGATGTTCATGGCGCCTAAGATCTTGAGGCGGGAAACAATCGGGTTCAGCAGATCCTTGGGCAGACACATCCCGTGTTGCAGGACTCCGTCCACGCGATAACGAACTCGGGTCCCCTTGGTATCCGGGCCGATATGGATGTCGGTCGCATGGCGGATGATCCCAGTCATGAGGATCTTCTCCACCAGCCGTACGAGCGGATGCTTCGCCGAATCGCCGGGCTTGCGCTCGCCGCTGGCTTGCAGCGACTGCAGGCTTTGCTTCACCAGAGAATCCAGCTCCTCGGGAATATCGACGGCATCGGTGTCCGTCGTCGGCACTCGGGCGCGCTCTTCCATGGCCAGCGACAAGACCTTGGTCAAATCTTGCTGCGAGATGAAGCCGTGACTGAACAAGATCGCGCCGAGCAACTCGCCCGTCCGTTTCTGTTCGTCGAGCGCAACGTCCAGCTGCTGCTGGGTGATGCGTCCTTCCTCGATCAGGAGATCACCGATTCTTCTTCTCTGTTGCACCCATCACCTGCGCAGCCAGCGAGTCTCGTCACTCCATCATACACCGAGACCAAGGCGCTCGCTCGCGGACGGCCCGGAAGGCGACGGGGACAATCCCAACCATCGACGAGAGTACGTGGAGGGTTTGGTTAAATCGGCTCGTTCTATTTTATAGGTGGTATCATCGTGTCATCAATCAGCATCGAGTTCGCTTCCGCGTCTCTGTATTAGTTCTGGAGGCCAACGTGAACGCCACTCTTCGGCTTGGAACCTGCTTGCACGTTCTGTTCGTCCTTGGCCTGGCAGCCCATGGTAGCTGTGGTGGAGGCACTCAGGCGCTGGCGAGGACACCCGCGAACCACCGCGCGGGCGATACTCAATGTGCGCAACCTGCGCCGGCAGGAACCTGTTCTTGCAGCGGCAACTGCTCCGACCCGATCGCATTTTCGTGCTCAACCGATGGTGATTGCGCCGCCGGAGCCAACGGCCGGTGCCTCACATCGTCGCACGTCGCCGGTTGCTATTGCGCGTACGACAAGTGCGCCGGCGACGGCGATTGTCCAAGTGGCCAAACGTGCGCCTGCAAGGGATCCTCTTACACCTTCGGCGCGAGCAACACCTGCGTACCGGGCAACTGCCACGTCGATACCGACTGCGGTGCCGGCGGGTATTGCTCGCCGACGCCGGCCTTGCCGTGTGACGCAGCTGGTGCGGACTTCTGTCAAGGTGTAGGTTACTACTGCCACACGCCGAAAGACCAATGCGTCGATGACAGCGATTGCGGTGGTGGTCTTCTAGGCTGCCTATTCGATCCGACGGTCGGCTATTGGAAGTGTCATAGCTACACGGTGCCGCTGTGACCCTAGCCGGCGTCCTATCCTTGGATGCCAGCGCTTCAGGGTCCAGCCGATCCGGGACCCGGAACGAAAAACGGGGAGCCCGACTTCGGTGCTCCCCGTTCTGTGGCCGTTTCGCCGCTACTTGGCGGTAATATAACCTTCAGCGGTCAGTAGCTCGGCGGTCAGCACGGCGCCGCCGGCGGCACCACGAACCGTGTTGTGCGACAGACACACGAACTTGTAGTCGTAGATGGGATCGGTGCGCAGGCGTCCGATGGTGATCCCCATGCCGTTGCCGACGTCGCGATCGAGCTTGGTCTGCGGGCGATTGTCCTCGGCGAAGTAGGTGAGGTACGGTGTGGGCGCGCTCGGCAGCTTGAGCGTCTGCGGCTTGCCGGAGGCTTTCTTCCAACAATCGAGGATCTGCTCGGCCGTGGGCTTCTTGTCGAAGCGCACGAAGACCGCGGCCATGTGACCATCGCTGGCCGGCACGCGAATGCATTGGGCGGAAATGCGCGGCGACGTGGCGGGCACGATCTTGCCGCCGTCGAGCTTGCCCCAAATCTTGAGCGGCTCTTCTTCGGACTTTTGTTCTTCGCCCTTGATGAAGGGGATCACGTTGTCGACCATGTCGGGCCAGGTTTCGAAGGTCTTGCCGGCGCCAGAGATAGCCTGGTAGGTGCAGACGAAGATGTCCTTGGGGCCGAACGCCATCAACGGATCGATGGCCGGCACATAGCTTTGCAGCGAGCAGTTGGGCTTGACCGCGATGAAGCCGTGCTTGGTGCCGAGGCGCTTGCGCTGGTCGGCGATGACCTGGGCGTGGCCGGCGTTGATCTCGGGGAGCATCATCGGTACGTCGGGCGTTGCGCGGTGGGCGGAGTTGTTCGACACCACGGGGATTTCGCGCTTGGCGTAGTCCTCTTCCAGCTTCTTGGTGTCTTCCTTGGCCATGTCGACTGCGCAGAAGACGAAGTCTACGGACTTGGCCACCTCGTCGATCGACGACGCGTCCAAGACCTTCATACCCGCGAACGCCGCGGGGATGGGCGTCTTCATGGCCCAGCGGCCAGCCACCGCGTCCTTGTAGGTCTTGCCGGCAGAGTTGGCGCTCGCGGCCAAGGTCGTGACCTTGAACCAAGGGTGATTCTCGAGCAGGGCCAAAAACCGCTGGCCCACCATCCCCGTCGCGCCCAAAACCCCGACGCGTAGTGAAACGCTCATCCGTGATCTCCTTTTCCTGTGAACTTTTGAGTGAAACGAACGACGAACTATAGCAGATCGGCGAGGCTGTCCCTACCGGCCGCCATTCGGCGCAGTCGCGCGGCCAGCTGAGCCAAGCCTTCTCGACTCGAGACCACGGCGAGGGGAGCGAGCGTGCGTTCGAGATAAGAAATCTGCTCTGCATCGTCCAGATCGGCAAAGAGTAGCGCGGCCAGTGCGATCCCTTGCCGACGCAGGTGCTGGAGGATCAAGATCCCTTGCATGGCAGACCAGCGAGCCTGCTCTTCGCTCGTCGGCGCGGTGGCGGATCGGTCGCCTTCACCAAGGAGCTGCGAGGCGGGCAGGCGTCGGAAATCCAGGTCCAAGAGCAAGCCGGTGACGGGTTCGTGCACGAGCACCGCTTGTGCCTCTGCGCCGCTGCCAACCCGCAGAAAGCGGAACTCGTGTCCGAGGAATCGCTCGAAGCGCTGAATGTATTCGTCGCCGTCTTCGCACACCACGAACAGCGGTTGCCGAGCGGACTTCTCGGCCTCGGCCTCGCTCATGGCTTCGCCTCGCTCGGCGCTGCAAAACGAACGCCCACGATTTTTCGGAAGGGCGCCATCTCGTCCCGCGCGACAATTTCGCCGCCCCACGAGCGCGTCGTTTCGCGAACGATACCCAGCCCGCGATCGGCCGGGCGATTATCGATGTCGACGAGTTGCAGAGGCTGCGACGATGAATCGGCGACGAGCAGGCTGACCGTGCGCTTGCCCAGGCTGTCGCGGCTCTTTTCGACGCGAACCTCGACGGCGGCGTTGGGCTCTTCGGCGGCGGCAGCCATCGCGTTGCGAAGCAGGTTGCTGAAGATCGACGCCAGCGTGCTCTCCGGCAGGGGAAAGAGAATCTCGGGGTCCTTCAGATTCAGCTGTGGCGCGATCCAAGGACCACGGCCGGGCTCATTGGTCATGGCGTCGATCCAGCGTGCCAGCAGGCCTGCGTCGACGGTCGTGCGCGGGCCTGAGCGCAGGAGCTGTTCTAGCCGATCCGCATGGATGCCTCGCAGGCGCTCGTCGATCGCACGCAAATCCTCTGGAGCAGCAGCTGAGCCCCGCGCAAGCAGGGCCTCGGCCTTCGCAAGGTCGGCTACCAACGGACCGAAGATCGGCTCTGCCGCGAGCACGCGCAAACGCAGCCCGAGCCCGCGCGCTTCCTGTGCCAGGTGTTGGTAGATCTCCGCGACGGTTGCCGACGCGGGTTCGGGTTCGAGGAGCGCGCGTGCGACATCGTGGCGATTGGTGGCCGCATCCCCGAGCAGCTCGAGCGCGCTGGC
>CAZTTW010000270.1:0-6397 GCA_964616265.1 uncultured Myxococcales bacterium
AAAGCACCGGATGCAAGTGATGCTCGTGGCCGGCCATGGCGTGCACCGACATCGCGGTGGCGCGCGTGGCTGCCGCGACGATGCGGCGGCATTGGTCCGCCACCAGGACGGCGACGCCGGTCATGACAGGCGTGCCATTGAGCATGGCGATGGGCTCTTTCACGCCGAATTCGAACGGCGGCAGACCCGCCAATTCCAGCGCACGGCGGGCAGGCATGCGCTCGCCCCGGTAGAAGACCTCGCGCTGGCCGACCAAAGCCGCGGCGACGTAGGACATAGGCGTGAGATCGCCCGAGGCTCCCACCGAGCCTTGTGCCGGCACGACCGGCGTAATCTGATGGTTGAGGAAATCCACCAACCGCTGGAGCAGAGCCACGCGCACGCCGGAATAGCCTAGACCAAGGCACAAAATGCGGCATACCATAGCGGCGCGAACCGCCCCAACAGGCAGCGCAGATCCGACGCCGCAGCCATGGAAGAGCAGCAGACCTTCGCCCAGAGCCTTGATTGCCTCGGCGGAAATGCGAGCGCCGCAATTGCTGCCAAAGCCCGTATTGACGGCGTAGATAGGCACTCCGTCGGCAACCGCCTTGGCGACCAAGGCCTCGCAATCCGTCAGTCGCTTGAGCCAAGCGGCATCGTCCGGTAGGCGGACCTTGGCGCCGTGAACGGCAATTCGGATCAGCGTATCGATATCAATCGGGTCCTGTCCCAGAACGACGTTCTCGGTGATTCCGAAAAATAGGTGCGACATGCGGTTGTGCTCGCGAAGGCGGGCAGTTTGCCCGTGCCCACCAAGAATCGCAAGCGCCGGGCGGGCACAAGGGCGCTAGGCTGAGTCTTTGCCGACCGACAGCGGGCCAACCGTCTCGGGCAATCCCGCCCGCTGCCAGTCTTCATGGCGGGCGAAGTCGTAGTAGTGCCAGTATTGAACCAACACGGAGACAGCGCGCGAAATGAGGCGCGGATTGATCCGCCACGCCGCCTTGACCACGTTCCAGAACATGCGTCGAACGTCCGGCGGGACACGGAGAAGAAAATGGCGCATCACTCGCAAAATCAGAACGAGGCGGTGCATTGTCTTCTTCTTCGTTGAATAGAGGCGGGTCATGTAGCGCACGTTACGCAGCCAGGCGACCATGCGGCGCTCGAAATTCTCGGGCTCGTACAGACGAGCAAAGAGCGCCTTGTGCCCAGCGTACAGCTCCTTTAGCGTCATTCCCTTGGGAATGATGTTGGTTGTCAGGTGCCAGAATCCCCGGAAATCTTCAAGAAGGCGGCCTTCCTCTTTCATGCGACGGTAAAGCGCGGTGTTCTTCGGCGCATTGAGCACGCTGATCGATGCTATCGGGCTGCCCGTCTCGTCGAGAAAAGCTTCGACATCCGAAAAGACCGCCGGTGTGTCGTGGTCGAAGCCCACAATCATGCCGAGAAACGGCATGATGCCATAGCTCGAAATACGCGGGATCACTTCGCGCGGATCGAAACGCGCCATCTGGCCCTTGTTGACTTCGTCGAGGCATTCCTTGCGCAGGGTTTCGAGCCCCAGGAAGATGACGCTGAAACGCGCATCGGCCAGCAGCTGCAAAAGCTCCTCGTCGGCTCCGATCTGCACCGTGGCCTGTGTGCTGAACGACAGCGGCCGGTCGAGCGAGCGGTTCCAGGCGATGATTTCGCGCAAGAGCTCGAACGTGAACGCGCGATGGATGAAGAAATTGTCGTCGGAGAAGAATATGGTCTCGGCGCCGCATGCGTGCGCGTTCTTCACTTCGCGCATGATTTGCTCGATGGTCTTCGTGCGGAACTTGCGGCCCACCAGCCGAACGACGTCGCAAAAATCGCAATTGTTGGGACAACCGCGACAGGTTTGGACCGAAAAGTACAAATAGTCGCCGCCGTCGATGAGCGACAGATCCGGCGCCGGGCTCTTCTTGAGGTCGATGAACTCTTCCTGCCGATAAAGCGGCGCCGCCTTACCCGCCATCCACTCGGCAAGAAAGCGCGGCCAGAGCTCTTCGGCCTCGCCCAAGAAAAGGTGGTCCGCCAGCGGCCGCACCCGTTCGGGCTCAAGCGTTGCGAACGCCCCGCCAATCGCGACCGGAATACCGCGCTTTCGGAAAGCCTCGCTCAGGAACTGCATGCGCTCCGCCTGCAGCGTGTAGCCCGTGATCGCCACCAAGTCGCATTCGGCGTCGAGCCGCGCTGGCGACAAGTTCTCGTCGCACAGCTCGTAGCGAATACCAAGCTCCGGAGGAGACAGCGCCGCCAGCGTCAGCAGCGCCGCATTGGGCATTAGCGTCTTGTGCGCTCCAACAATGTCCAGGGTCCCCTGCATCGCCCAGAAGTTCTCGGGCGTCTTGGGGTTGATGAGGTAAATGCGCTTTTGCAAGGCGGACCGCCAGGGCACCGACGAGTTGCATCCAAATACCGCGAAGCAAGCGCGTTTGGCAAGCTGCATCGAAGAGCGAATGCGGAACTTGCCGGTCGCCTTCTTGACTGCCCTCGGAGCGCCGTGATAAACGCGGACTGCTTTTTGGGGTAACAAAAACCAAATGTCGCAGACGACGAACGGCTCGATGGAACGCAGGATCGCCGAGATTCTCATTCAGGAATTGAAGCTCGAAAATGTCACGCCTGACACCTTCGATGCGTCCACCGATCTGGTCAAGGAGCTGGGAATCGACAGCATGGACCTGACCACGGTGGTGCTGGTGCTCCAGGGTGAATACAAGGTCAAGTTCGACGAGGACAGCTACCCGTCGTTGACCACCGTGAGGGCCATCGCCGACCAGATCCGACAATTGCAAGGCGCCGTCAGCTAACTGCACCGGGGGGGGCAGAGAAGGTCATGGACCTCGAAGTTCGAGCCGCGGCCCCTGCGACACCCACACGAACGACGGCGGCGGCCCCAACCTTCGCCGACATCCTCAGCGATCCGGACATCGCCGAACGCTTCAAGCAGGTTCGTCGCTACTTCTTTCTGCGTGAATCGACCTACGACATGACCAGCCGGTGCAACGTGCGTTGCGACGGCTGCTACTACTACGAGGGCGACAAGCAGAACGCGCAGGATAACGTCGACGTCGAGGCTTGGCGCAAGCTCTTCCGCGAGGAGAAGGCCCGCGGGATCACGTTCGTCGTGCTGGCCGGTGCCGAGCCGGCGCTCGTACCCGCGCTGCTCGAAACCTGCTTCGCAGAAATCCCGCTAGGCGCGATTGCCTCGAACGGGCTGGTTCGCATTCCCGAATCCGTCGGCTACCGCATCCACATTTCCGTGTGGGGCAACGATGCCACGTCGGAGCGCGTGCGAAAAGCCAAGCGCATGCTGGAGCGGCAGGTCGATGCCTATGCCGGCGATCCGCGCGCGGTCTTCGTCTACACCTTCACGCGCGAAAATCTGGCCGAAACGTCCGCGGTGATCGAAACGCTGGCCAAGCGCGGCTGCAGAGTCACCTTCAATATGTTCTCGTCGACGGTGGGCTACCGCGGCCCGCTCGCACACACGGCGGAGTCACTGGCGGAAACGCGACGGATCATGCTGCGCATGCTGGCGGAGTTTCCCGAGCACATCCTATTTTCGCCCTACAGCGCCGCCGCGCACACCGATACGCTTTCGCTGCACGACTTGTTCTCGTGCCCCTACCCGCGGCAAAACCCGGGGCAGTTCGGACTTGGTCGTTCGTTTCGCCAATACCGTTCGGACCTTACGTGGATCCGCGAGGCCTCGTGTTGCGTGCCCGACACCGACTGTGCGGATTGCCGCCACTACGCCGCCGGCAGCGCCATCGTCACCGCGCGCATGAATCGTCATATTACCAGCCCCGACCAATTCCGCGGCTGGCTCGATTACGTGGACACCTATCTTGCTGTGTGGATCCAGGGCTACGCGAAGAACCCCAACTTGGCCGCGGTTCCGGTCTCGCCGTCGCTGGCATTGCAAACGGCCAGCGCGGTGGCGGCGCAACCCGAAGGGGAAAAACGATGATTACGGTACGGTCGCTTCTGGATGACGCCTGGTACAGTCGCTACGAGAAGATTTGCAATCTCAACATCCGCAGCTCGATTTACGACGTCACCAACGCCTGCAATTTGCGCTGCAAGGGTTGTTTCTTCTTCTCCTCCGACGAGCACCTGACCGGAGAGGCCAAAGACGTCTCGGCCTGGGAGCAGTTCATCGATGCCGAGAAGGAACGCGGGGTCAATCTCGCCATTCTCATCGGCGGCGAACCGACCTTGCACCTCGATCGCGTGGAAGCTTTCTACAAGCGACTGCCCTCGTTCTGTGCCACCAACGGCCTCCTCAAGGTGCCGCGCGATCGCTTTCCCGACATGATGGTCGGCATCTCGCTGTGGGGCGATGCCGCGACCGAAAAGGCCCTGCGCGGCCGCGACGCCTTCGCGATTTCGGCCAAAAACTACGAAGGCGACGCCTACACCTACTATCTTTACACCATCACGTCGCAGCAGCTCGGCAAGGTCGAGACCATGGTCCGCCGCATTCGCGACATCGGCGTGAAGGTTCACTTCCAGCTCTTGTCCAACGACGAAGATGCCGACGGTTTCTCGTGGGGCGCAGAGCAACTCGTCGACGTGCGCGCCGAGATGGACGATCTTTACGAGCGTTATCCCGACACGGTGATTTCGTCGCGCTACTACCATCAGGTCCTCACCACCGGAACCATGCTCGGCCGCCGCTTCGGCTGGCAAGAGTGCCCGTCGGTGTCCGAGACCCACGACAAGCGCCAGCCGCAACCGCGCCGGTTGATTCGTTTCCGTCGCTGGGCCGCCGATCTCAAGACCACGCACCGCTGCTGCACGTCGGCCACGCGCGACTGCCGCACCTGCAAGGACGGCGCCGCCCACATGAGCTGGGTGATGGTCAACAAGCGCGACCACATTCGTACGACACAAGATCTGCAGAACTGGATCGAGGTGTACGAGATGTTCGCCAAGCTCTATCGCTTCATCCCCTGGTAGCCTGCCGCAAGCCATGAGCACGTCGCGACCGGTTTTGCTCGCCTGGGATGGGGTTTCTTCGATGGGCCTCGAGTGGAGCGAGCAATGGCGTCGGGCCAAAGCTGGCGAAAGCGGCATCGGTCCGCTCACCCGCTTTCCGCTGCGTCCCGAATCGCCGGTGCGCATCGCCGGGCAAGTGAACATGGATCCCGACGCCGTCCGGCCCTTGCCGGACTGTCTGCGTCCGCGTGAGATGGCGCACTGGAAGTCGCCGGTGTTCCGCTACAGCATGCTGGTGGTCCACCGCGCGCTGGCCAAGGCCGGAATCACGATCACGCCCGAGATTGCGCCCCGCACGGCGGTGACGTTCAGCACCGCCATCGGCGGCCTCGACGCCGTCGTCGACGCCGACCGCGCCCTCGTCGCGAAGGGGGCGCCGCCCCTGCCCTACATGAATCCCAATTCCTGCGTGAACATGATCGCGGGCAAAATCGCGATTCTGTCCGGCGCCACCGGGCCGTGCATCACCACGGTCACGGCGTGCGCCACCGGCAGCACGTCGATGGCCATGGCGGCTCTGCTCATCGAGACCGGGCGCGCCGATCTGGCCATCGCAGGCGCCGTGGATTTTCCGCTGGTCGAACCCATCGTCGAGGGCTTCTCGACGATGAACGGCGCTTTCAAGCCCAAGACCGACGAGGACGCGCTTCACCCCGAAAAGGCCAGCCGCCCGTTTTCTCTCGATCGCCGCGGCTTCGTCATTTCCGAGGGTGCCGCCTGCGTGCTGGTCGCGAGCGCTGACTTTGCCAAAGCGCACGGCCTGCATCCCGAATTCGAGCTGGCCGGCTGGTCGATGACCGCGGACGCGCATCATCCTGTCGCGCCTCACCGAGCAACCATCGCCCGCTGCATGGCCGAGTCGATCGCCGCCGCCGGTGTCCGCCGAGACGCCATTGCCGCCATCAACGCGCACGCCTCCTCGACCCGCGTGGGCGACAAGGTCGAGGACGAAGCCTTGCACGACGTGTTCGGTGACGCCGTGCCGCCGGTCAGCGCCAACAAGTCGCAATTTGGCCACGCCATGGGCGCGGCAAGCGTGCTTGAATCGCTGCTGACCCTCGAAGGCATGCGCGACGGCGTGGTTCTGCCCACCATCAATTTTACGCGCGACCCCGACATCCACCTCGACGTTGTGACCGAGACACGCGCGCTGCCCAACCAGGAATACGTGCTCAAGAATGCGTTTGGCTTCGGCGGCACCAATACCTGTTTGATTTTCCATCGCTTGGCGTAGTCGACATGAAAGAACGCAGCCCAGAAAACCATCCACCCACGCGGTAGGAGTTATCGTGACTGAAGCAACGGATTCCCTCGTTCCTGAGCTTGCCCGCAAGCTCGTTGAAACCCTGGGCCTCGACATGGCTCCCGAGGCGCTGGACCC
>CAZTTW010000271.1:0-3293 GCA_964616265.1 uncultured Myxococcales bacterium
GTGCATGATCTCTCCCTTGTCGACGTGATGTGACCTTTCGTTGTCGTCTTCACGGCCTTCGCGGCCGTTACGCCTCTAGGCAATCGCGGTCAAGACCCGGGCCGAGTCGGTTACCCAGCCGAAGATTCCTCCTTGAGCCTTGATCATTCGCAGTCCGACTTCGTGAAACTCGGGAAAGTAAGATCCGCAACAATCGCTCGGCACGAGACAGCGGTAGCCGCGATCGTTGGCTTCTCGCACCGTCGTATGGACGCAGACCTCGGTAGTCACGCCACACACGATCAGATTCTCGATATTGCGGTTTTGCAGGATCGAATGCAGATCGGTCGCATAGAAAGCGCCTTTGCCCGGTTTGTCGACCACCGGCTCGCCTGGTTTCGGGTACAGCTCCGGGACGATGTCGTGGCCAGGCTCGCCGCGGACCAGAATCCGCCCCATAGGCCCGAGCGCCCCGATCCGTATGCTGGGAGCGCCGCGCTCCACCTTGGCCTTGGGGGCATCGGAGAGGTCGGGGCGATGCCCTTCCCGGGTATGGACGATCAACATCCCCCGCTTGCGCGCACTCGCCAGCAGTGCCTTGCAAGGCTCGATGGCCGCCATCAAGAGAGAAACTTTGTTGCCCAGCGATTCGCCGAAACCGCCCGGTTCCAGAAAATCGCGCTGCATATCGATCATGAGGACCGCGGTGCGATCGACGTCGATGGGGACGGCTTCAGGTTCGGCGCTAACGACGGTGGTGGACATGGTTGCTGCTCCCTTGCAATGCGGACTAGCCTGGTCCGAATAGGGTTTCGTTGGCTTTTCGCTAGGGTAAATTTATGAGTGGGTGTGGCCGATGTGTGGCTTGCTTCCGCTGTATTTCATCCACGTAAACATTTTCGAGCAGGCCCTTTCCCCGGCTGCACCTACCGTCATCGGCGCTACATTGAGCCCAATGGCTTCCGCAATCACGCATATCGACTTGCGCATTCCTGTCGGCAGCGAGCGCATGATCGACGGCCAGCGACGGGTGTATTGTGACGGCTATTGGGTCAAGGCCTACGACGTTCCCGCCGACACACTCATGGCCAAGAAGCGACTCATTGAGGCGCTCACCCGGAGGCTGTTCAACCATGTCGAGCACGGGGTGAACATTCCGGGCTCCCGGCTCGAAGAGGCCCGCCGCGCCTTCGACGCCGAGAATGAGCCACGGCGAAAACGCGTCAAGGGCGCGATGCTGGCCGGCGCTCTGTTCAATCGCGCCGCCGACGTGTTCACCAAGGTGGTCGAGATCCAATCGCTCGGCATCGAGATCCTTCCCGATAACGCCCTCATGCGCGAGTGTGGCGAGCACCTGCAAGAGGCTCTGGAGCTCGGCCGGATGGTTCTGCATCGCAGTGGCGAAGAAGGTATCGACGAGCTGTGGGGCGAGCCGTTCAAGGCTTTCGCGTTCCCCATCGAGGAATTCTACAAGAGCCGTTACATGAAGATCGCGCAGACCATGCGCACTCTCGACGCCATTCAAGACGCGTTGATTGCCACCTTCGGCAATACCAACGCATTCTCGGGCATCGAGCCCCTCATCCGCGAATGCGTGGCCGCGGCCAAGATTCGCTGCGAGACTCTCCACACCGACCCCGAGATCTTCGAGGTGTGGGCGTCGCTGGTGGTGGCCGCGGAGAAGCTGTGCGCCTTCGAGCCTCGCCTGTCCGAGACGTCGTCGCTGGACGATCAGGTTAGGGTCCGCCAGGGCAGCCAATTGATCGCGCTCGGCAAAGATCTGATCTTTCACATGACCCGCGCACGGGTACCCATGCCCAAGAGCACCCGGGAATACGTCGAGCGCCTTCAGGTGTACCGCGAGCGCCTCGCGCAGGTGGGCGTGGGCCGGCCGCCGCAGCTTGGCCGCGCCCACTCGTCGCGGTAAACCTGCTGGTCGCGGCCGAGTGGCACCGACCCGTCGGATCGTGCGATAGTCAGCCCCTCGTGAGAGGGGAATCGTGAAATGGACATCGACCTAGGCTATCGCTTTCATCGTCGTCGCTTGTTTCCCGTGGTCTTCCTGCATGTCGTGTTGACGGTCGCCGTCTTCGGCGCCACCGTCCTGCCGGCCGACTCGGCCCGGGCGGCGACGAAACACGCGGACAAGCGCGAGATCGAGGCGCGCCAGGCGTTCGCGTCGGGGCAGTACCAGCAGGCGCTCGACCTCTACGCCGAGCTGTACGCGGACAAGGTGCATCCGACCTACCTGCGCAACATCGGGCGCTGCTACCAGAACCTGCGCCAGCCCGAGAAGGCCATCAACGCCTTCCGCGATTACCTTCGCCAGGCCAAGGGGCTGGACACGGCCGAGCGGAGTGAGGTCGAAGGTTACATCGCCGAGATGGAGGCGCTGCAGAAGCAGCAGGAAGCCCAGGCTGCCGCGGCGAGTACGACTGCCGCGCCGCCGCCCAGCTTGCCGCTGGCCACGTCCGTTCCGTCCGAGAAAGGGCCCGGCGCCGGGTTGCAACTCTCCGAGCCATCGGCGCCGCCGCCGCCCGAGACTCCCACGCCGCTGTACAAGAAGGCCTGGTTCTGGAGCGTGGTGGGTGTCGCGGTGGTGGGTGGCGTGGTGGGCGGCCTCTACGCGGGTGGGGCTTTCTCCAAATCGTCCGTTCCCTGCACGGCTGTGGACGGCTGCCACTAGACGGGAGACATGACCATGGCCAAGCTTCACTTCGGTTTCGCTAGAATTCTTCTTGTCGTCGCGGCCCTTGCGCCTTTGGCGTGCTCGTCGAAGGACGACCGCTCGCTGGTCGTGCTCGACATCCAGCTCGATACCAACGTCTCTGCCCCGACGACCGTCCACTTGCGCGCGACGCAGGCCAAGACCGGGGGCGACACCGAGGTCAAGAGCGCCGACGTGGACTGGAAGGTCGGTAAGATCAGTATGCAGGTCGGGCTCTACATCCCGGCCGGGGTCAGCGGCACGGTGACCATCACCGCCACCGCCAACGCGGGCGCGATTTCCGGAACCTCCAAACCGATCTCGCTTACGGTGGGCGGGTCGGTCTCGTCCACGTTGACCCTGAGCCTCGCATCCGTCACGCCGCCCGTTCCCGACGGTGGCGCGGACTTGGGCACCATCGCGAACGACGCTAGTGTGGAGGCGCTTGGTCGCGACGGCGCTTCCGACCCCGTTCCGCCGGATCTGGTGGGCGCAGACGCGAGCGACGCCGGTCTCGGCTCGATCGAGGTCCGCGGTGATGACGGAGGCGATGTCGCGGTGTCGGTCGACGCCCCGGACGCTCCCTCGTCGTCCGATGCGGTCGTGA
>CAZTTW010000271.1:3393-6391 GCA_964616265.1 uncultured Myxococcales bacterium
GTCGCGGTGTCGGTCGACGCCCCGGACGCTCCCTCGTCGTCCGATGCGGTCGTGATTTCGGCGGACGCCAGCAACGTACCAGCGGATGCCGTCACCAGCGGCGACGCCGGCCACACCTTTGCCTGGGAGCCCGCCCAGAACATCGAAAACGATCCGCTCAACCCCTCGTACACGCCGGTGGTTGCCGTCGACCCAGTGAATGAGCACGTCTACGTCGCGTGGGACGAGCCAGCTACGGTCAAGGTCAAGCGCTGGAATCGCACCACCGCCACCTGGGAGAAGACCGTCATCGTCGAAAACCGCGGCGCTCCCGACAGCCCCCCCGGCATCGGCGTCGATGCCAAGGGCAACGTGATCCTAATCTGGGGCCAGAACACGGGAACGGCCAGTGTCGACGGCCTGTGGACCTCGCACTCCAGCGACGGCGTCACGTGGAGCGCAGCCACTCGCATCACTGCCGATCGCTCCTTCGACGTGCACCTTGCGGTCGCGCGCAACGGTACCGCGCGCGCCGTGTACAACAAGTACATCAACGGCTGGCCCCTCTACACCGCCTACTACGACGGGACCGGTTGGACCGAGCTCGCCAAGACGCTCGACGCGAATCCCAACTCGGACGACTCGTTAGCACAACTGGCGGTAAGCGGCACCGGCGACGGATTGCTGATCTTCTTCCAGGGCTGGGCGCTGATGGGCGTCTCGCTGACCGGTCAAACCGTCGGCGCGCTGACCGTCATGGACCCAGACTACGATACGGTGAGCCTGATCGACCCCTCGATTGCCTTCAATCGCAAGGGACAGGGAATGGTGGTGTGGGGCCAGTGGGCGAGCGGTGCGAACACGACGTTGCTCGGCCGTACCTACAGCGCCGGCACGGGCTGGAGCAACGTCTTGCCGCCCATCACTTCCTCGCCGACCGTGGCGTCGACCGGTATTGCGCTCGACGAGCAGGGCGACGCCACGCTGGTCTGGCAGCAGCACCTGCAGGCCGGCGACAACCTTGTGGGCATGCACGGCAGCCCCACGGGAGCATGGGGCGACATCACGCCGATCGAGACGGACAACGTCGCCGGTAGGTTGGACCTGATCACCGAGTACGGGTATCCGAGTCTGGCCATCGATGGGAACGGCAACGTTCTGGCGGTATGGCGCAAGGATTTGAGCACGTCGAGCACTACGACTTTTGGGGCCTACGGAACGCGCTACGCGGGCGGAAGCTGGTTGCCCCAGGCCAAGCTCGGCCAAAAGGCCGGCCTCGATATCACCGGGCTGAGTGTTGCCGTGGCCGACTCGGGCTTCGGCGCCGCCGCCTTCATTTACCAGTCGCAAGACGCGAGCACGGATCCGGACATCGACAACGTCATGGTCGCATTCTTCCGCTAGGACGAAAGCGTATCGATCGCACGCACCAAGCCTCACCGTCGCCGCGCTGACGCGAGCCTCGCCGCGCCCTACGGCGTAGAGACGCGGCGGCTGAACCGGCTTGACTTGTCGTTCGCATCAGGCAACCTCAACCTTTCGCAAGCGGAGGTTTTCCATGAGACTCAGTCGTTCCTTCCGTTCGACGGTGGCCATGCTCGCAATGATCGGAGGCGCTTGTTCGTCGAGTAACTCGTCTTCCCCAGGCAGCGGCGGCAATCATGGAACTGGGGGTGGGACAAGCCAGGGGGGAACAATCGGTAGCGGTGGCGCCACGCAAACGGGATCGGGCGGCGCGAGTAGCACTGGCGGGCGCACCGGCGCCGGGAGCGGCGGTGCGGGAGCGGCGGGACAGTCGGGTTCGGGCGGTGCTGGACTCGGAGGAGCAACGACTGGCGCAGGTGGTGCGCTCGGCACTGGCGGTAGCAGCACGTCGGGCGGCTCGTCCGCGGTCGGCCAAGGTGGTGTTGGCGGTCAGACCAAGCCGTCGACGGGCGCAGGCGGCCAGGGCGGCGGCGTCGACGGCGGAGGCCAGTCCGACGGTGGATTCTTCGCGAGCAATTGTACAGGCACGACGTGGCCCACAGGAGATCCAACAGCCCCGGGACCGTACAAGGTTACGGCCGACAAGAACGTCGGACCGCTGGCTGGCGCTATCCCGGATCCCGTGTACCAGAACACGCAACAGCGCTT
The DNA here is from genome assembly GCA_964616265.1 of uncultured Myxococcales bacterium. Lineage (GTDB taxonomy): Bacteria > Myxococcota_A > Polyangia > Fen-1088 > Fen-1088 > Fen-1118. Next base: position 5,506 of record CAZTTW010000271.1, read on the forward strand.
CAACGTCTACCGGCCCACGACTCTGGGAACGTGCCACCCCATCATCCTTTGGGGAAATGGTCACGGAGACAATCCCGAACCGAACCCTCCGCTGTGCTTGGCTTCAAACTACTGCGGTGACTACCTCACGATTCTGAATCAACTGGCCTCGCACGGGTTCGTGGTCATCGCATCGCTCAGCACGATTACCGGCACCGTCGACCCGACGACGAACCAGCTGCCGCAAATAGTCGGCATGAACTGGATCGTCCAGCAAAACGACGATCCGACGAGCCCCTATTATCAGCATCTCGATCCGTCCCACATCGGCGCGACGGGGCATTCCTTTGGTGGGATCGCGACGAGCGTGGTCGGTACCGACCCTCACGTCCTCGCGATCGCAACGATGGCGGGTACTACGGTGGAGTCGAAGTTGAATGGCCCGGCGCTCTATCTGTGCGGCGGAGCGGACACGACCGTTCCCTGCAGCAACATCCAGAAAGCGTTCGACGCCATCACCGCCACGCCCATCATGATGGAGGAGAATCCTACCGCCAGTCACGGCAGCTGGATCGGTTCGATCAAGGATCCCTACCAGGTGGCTGTCACCGCGTGGATGCGCGTTCACTTGATGGGTGACACCGCAATTCGGAATATGTTCTACGGTACGAACTGCCAGCTTTGCCAGAACACGCAGCTGAAGGTACAGCGCAAGAACATGGACCAGTAGCCGGTCCGCGGCCACCCAAGCGACAATCACCGATCTGCAGGTTCGCTTCTGCCGTATTGTCTCCCGGCTAACTGGACGAGATGGAGAAGCCGTTGACGACGAAGCTCTGTGGAGCCCCGTCGGTCACGATCTGGAATCCGAACTGCACTTGATCCAGTGTGTAACTGCTGTCGAAGA
>CAZTTW010000272.1:0-6381 GCA_964616265.1 uncultured Myxococcales bacterium
ACGGCGAGGGCGGCCCGTTCGCGGCCTCGGGGCGCGCCTTCATGCCGAGCGTCGACTACGGCCTTGCGCTGCCTGAAAAGACAGTCTGTCCCGTGAATCCATCGGGTGGACTCCTCGCGTGCGGACACCCCGTCGGCGCCACCGGGCTCATGCAGGCGGTTTTCTCCCTCTGGCAGCTGCAGGGCACCGTCGGCAAGCACTTCGGAAATCCGACTTTACAGGTCCCCAATGCCCGCCGCGGCGCGATCCATTCGCACGCCGGCACCGGTACCTACATTGCCGTCACCGTCATGGAACGGCAGGACTGAGAGGACTCACCATGGCGAAACTTCCTACGCGCGTCCCGGAAACCCTCGGCGGTTACATCGTCCACGGCGTGCCTTTCCCAACGGAGACCGATCCCGACACCTTGGCCATGCTCAAGCGCATGGCGCCCATTCAGATCGAGCAGGAATACAAGGTCACCTACCTTCATTCGTACGCGCAAGACAGCCCGTGGTTCGCAGCGGCATCCAACCGGCACCTTCTGGCCACACGCACACCCGGATCCCGCTACACCTACGCCACTCCGCGCGGCCACGACATGGTTACCGGCGAAGAGACAGCCTGGGTCGACATCACCGACCGCGCCGCCCACGTTCACGCCTTCACCGTCTGCCATTTCGGCTCTGAAGAATTTCTCAGCCAAACACCCTACGTTCTCGCGCTCATCGAATTCGATGGGGTCGACACGCTCTTTCTCTCGCGCCTCATGGGCGTCGACTGCGCCGACGCGTCCCTCGACTGGATCGGCATGCCGGTGCGCCCCCGCTTTCTGCGCAACAGCAAGCTGCGCCCGACCGATGTCTACTTCGTGCCGAACGACACCAAGGACGACTGAGAGGAGGTGCCACTGCTCCCTGTTCGGCTACGACAGACGACGCCAAGCACACAAGATCGCGGGCACGAGAGAATCCCCAGATTGAGGCAGTTCACCCGCCCAGACGACTTCGAGCCCTGGGCACGTTTCCCACAACCACTCGGGCGCGGATACCAGCGGCTCGGCGCAGGTCGCCTTCCAGTCAAGCCCACGACGGAGGCTTAGTTGCTCTGTGCGTTCAGGCGGATTCTCCCAAAGATTGTTCGCATCCGGCACGCGGTATTTCCCCACGGTAAGAGCTACTGCTGTAGCAATCGTTGGCTCGGCTTTGCGAGCGGCCCTGAACTTGTTCTTCCACTTGCGCCGCGCCTCGCAAGCAAACCAGCTCTCCGCAGTGAATTCCTGATCTTTACGAAACCGATCCTGTCGAGGATCAGGAGCTACGCAATCGATCCATAGGCCGGCTTCCGCGGCGCGCCTAATGAGGAAATCCGCATCACCGCCGCCAGGCAATGCGGCTTCCACGTCGATGTTGGCTTGCCCGAACTGGCTCGCGAAAAAGAGCCCCCAAGACGCCTCAGCGATGGTATCGAAACCGTGTGATGGCTCTTCGATTCTCGGCCTTTGCGGACAGAACAGCGGGATGTACGCAGGCGCTCCGCGAGCGCAGCGAGCGGATGCCAGCCGGAGTCCAAGGAGGCCATGGAAGCGCAACGCGCGGCCGTTGGCCTCCGTTCCCGCCGAAGGAATTCCTGGCGAGAGGCCACATCAGCCGAGCGCCGCCTCCTCCCATCCGCGCCGTGAGACGCTCTCTATCTCCTCCGTCTCACCCCTTGCCCAACAGCTCCCTGGCGATGATCAGGCGCTGAATCTGGGACGTCCCAGCTCCGATTTCCATCAGCTTCGCGTCCCGCAACATGCGCTCGACGGGAAAGTCCTTCATGTAGCCGTAGCCGCCGTGGATCTGGATGGCGTTCAGCGCCGCGCGCGTGGCGACCTCGGACGCGTAGAGCTTGGACATGGATGCCTCGCGGGTCGCCTTCTTCCCCTCCTGCAGCTTGCGCGCGGCGAAGTAGACCAGCGCCCGCGCCGCCTCCAGCTCGGTCGCCATGTCGGCCAGCATTTCCTGAACCATCTGGAAATCACCAATGGGCTTGCCGAACTGTTTGCGCTGCTTCACGTACCCGAGCGACGCCTCGAGCGCCGCCTCTGCGATGCCAAGCGGAATCGCCGCTAACGTCACCCGCTCGATGTCGAAGCCGGCCATCATCTGCGCGGCGCCGCGATTCTCCTCGCCAAGCAAATTCTCTGCGGGGCACCGGCAATCGTCGAAGAACACCTCGGAGGTCGGCGATCCGCGCATCCCCATCTTTTCCAGCTTCGGCCCAACGGCGAAGCCCGGATAACCGCGCTCGATGATGAAGGCGCTCAGCCCTTGCTTGGCTGCGCCGGGGCGCGTGCGCGCGAAGACCACGAACACGTCGGCGACCGGACCGTTGGTAATGAAGATCTTCGAACCATTGAGGACGTATTCGTCGCCCCGCCGCTCGGCTCGGCACTGCAAGCCCAGCGCATCGCTGCCGGCAACCGGTTCGGTGACGGCCCACGCGCCCAGGCGTTTGCCGCTGATGAGGTCGGGTAGGTACTTCCTCCGCTGCGCCTCCGTCCCGTGCAGGTAAAGGTTGTTGGTGCACAGGACGGTGTGCGCGCCGTACGAAAGCGCCGTCGACGCACATACGCGCGCCAGCTCGGAAAGGACGATGCAACACGAGATGACGTCCGCGCCGGCGCCGCCGTATTCCGTCGGAATCATGATTCCGAGCAGCGCCATTTCCCCGAGCTTGTCGAAAGTCTCTTTCGGGAATCGCTCGCTACGGTCAATTTCGGCGGCCATAGGCGCCACCTGACGCTCAGCCAAGGCACGAACGGAATCGCGGATCAGCTTCTGCTCTTCGTTGAACGAGATAATCACGCGAGGACTCCTTTGGGCGCGTGTCCACCGCTTCCACAATCAAGCATAGCTCCCCGACGGAGCTGGCGCCGGTCTTGGATCGCAAAATCCATGGTGTAGGATCAAGGTGTGACGACGGCGCACGCGCTCTTGGGGATCGCATGAGACGCTGGAACGGCTGGGGCGACGAAGGTGTTTCGTTTCCGCTGCCCGCCACGGCGACGGAGTTTCTGGCCGAGAAACTCGGCCCACCCAAGCGTCCGCAGGATGCGCCCCTCGGGACGGCGCTTGACTCCGTTGCTGCTTCACGACTTCCAGCCCATCCCCTGGTCATCACCACCGCCGAAGAGCGCCTTCGCCACGCATGCGGCCAGAGTCTCGGCGACTGGATCGCGCTGCGCTTCGGCCGCGTCCGCGCTATTCCCGACGGAGTCGCTTATCCAACCAGCGACACCGAGGTCCGCGAGCTCTTGCGCCTCGCTAACCAGGTCGGTGCCGAGGTCATCCCGTATGGAGGAGGGACTAGCGTCGTCGGTCATATTACCCCGCGCGGCGGCGCAGCCCCCGTACTAACCCTCGACCTCGGCCGTATGGCGACGCTCGTCCACCTGGACGAACGCGGCCGACTTGCCACCTTCGGCGCGGGCATCGCCGGCCCCGCCATCGAAGCAAGCCTTCGCCCGGTTGGGCTCACCCTCGGTCACTTTCCGCAGTCCTTCGACTACTCGACCCTGGGCGGCTGGGTAGCAACCCGTTCGAGCGGACAGCAGTCGCTGCGCTACGGACGGATGGAACAAATGTTCGTGGGCGGCCACGTCGAATCGCCGGCGGGACCCGTCGATTTGCCCTGCTACCCCGCCTCCGCTGCCGGCCCCGACGTGCGCGAGTGGTTTCTCGGCTCGGAAGGCCGTCTGGGTATTCTCACCCACGCCACCGTACGCGTGAGCGCCCTGCCCGAGCGGGAGGCGTGGCAGGCGATCTTCTTTCGTACCTGGAGCGACGGTCTCGCAGCGACCCAACGACTGGGACAAGCAGGCCTACCACTCGCCATGCTCCGCCTAGCCACACCGGCCGAGACCGAAACGACCCTCGCGTTTGCCGGGCATCCGCGCCTCGTCGCTGCCCTGCGCGGCTACCTCGGCCTGCGCGGCGCCCGCGCCGAGGGCTGCTTGCTCCTGATCGGATTGGTTGGACGGGCCGACGTGGTGGGCAGCGCGAGGCGGTCGGTACTGTCGATCGCACGTGGCGCGCGGGGAATCCACGTCGGGCAGACGCTCGGCCGCAAATGGTACGCCAATCGATTTCGGAGCGCTTACCTCCGCAATAGCCTGTGGGACGCCGGCTACGCGGTCGACACGCTCGAAACGGCTTGCACGTGGAGCCGCCTCCCCGACATGGTCGACGGCATCACAACGTCGCTGCGTGGTGAGCTTTCGCGCGAGGCAGTGCCCGTGCACGTGTTCTCGCACCTCTCGCACGTCTATCCGCATGGCTCGAGCGTCTACACCACGTACTTTTTTCCCCTGCACGCCGATGCCGACGAGAACCTTCGCCGCTGGCAAATGCTCAAGGGCGCCGCCAGCCGAGTCATCGCCCTACACGGCGGCACCATCAGCCATCAACACGGCGTGGGCACGGACCACCTGCCCTACCTCGAAGCCGAAAAGGGGCCGCTGGCGATGAAGGCGCTGCGGACGCTTTGCCGTGATTTCGATCCGCGCGGGCTGATGAATCCCGGCAAGCTCTTCGAGTAGAATCAAGTCATGGGTTCCCCCTCTTCCCGTTCGCCCAAGCCGTTCCTTTCGTCGCTGCCGCGTCCGACGCTGGTGGCCCATCGTGGTGGCGCCAAGATCGCCCCGGAGAACACGCTCTTCGCGTTCACCCAGGCTCGCGACCTCTGGGGCGCGCATCAGATCGAGCTCGACGTGCACCTGTCTCACGATGGCGTGCCGATGGTCTCGCACGACGCTGACGTGGATCGCGTTACGAGCGGCTGCGGGCCTGTCCGCGCCCTCACCGCTGCGGAGCTTGGCCGGCTGGACGCCGCCTGGAATTTTTCACTCGATGGTGGCCGATCCTTCCCTTACCGCGGCCAAGGCATCGGGCTTGCGACGCTGGACGAGGTTCTGCGTCGGGTGCCGTTGCCCGCCATGATCGACGTCAAAGAGGACGACGAGGCGGCACGCACCGCCGTCATCGAGACCATTCGCGCGGCAGGTGCGAGTGAGCGCGTTTGCATCGGCAGCGCCGAGGACCGGGTTGCGGCAAGCCTGGTCGATGCCGCGCCCGAGATGGCGCACTTCTTTCCCGAAGGCGCAGCGCGAGCCTTCCTGGTCGCCGTCGCCACCGGCAGGCCCATCGCGGATGTGCCCTACGACGTCCTCGCCATTCCCTTTGCCGAAGGCACCCACGAAGTTGCAACGCCCGCGTTCATTGCCGCTGCCCACACCTGCGGCTGGGCCGTGCAAGTATGGACCGTCGACGAGCCCGAACAGATGCGCATCCTTCTCCAGCGAGACGTCGACGGCATTCAGACCGACAGGCCCGATCTCCTGCGAGCGGTTCTTTCAGGTTAGCCGCGCAAGACCGCGCCAATGAGCTTCAGTCGAATCCGTCTCTCGAAAAGTAGAAGCCCTCCCACGCTCCGTCGTTCTTCCTGAGGACTTTCTTGAAGAACCTCCGCCATTCGGAGCCCGCCTGCCGCTCTTGCCCGGGCACATCCTTACGCGCGTAGTTGGCCTTGACGAACCTCAGGAACCTCGACCCAAGGGCGACGAGGTTTTCGTCCATGGCAATCAGTCTCGGGCGAATCTTCCCACTTTCAAGCGCCGCCAGGTAGGCATCTACTTTCTCGCGCGGAAGCCTGTCGATCAGCTCGCCGTGCAGAAAGAAGTAGTAGAAGGCGTGCGGACGAAATACCCCCATCCCTTCCCAACCGTCCATGACCACATCCGTTGGCTTCGTAGTCTCGAAGACATAGCGCAGCCTTGCTAGTTGATTGTCGTTGCGCAACTTGAGAGTCGCCCGCATGTCGAGGACTGGTAGCACCGCCAGCGGCAACATGGCCAAAACGAGGAGCCATGGCCGAGCGCCGTCTCGCACGCGTCCCAAAAAAACGAAAAGCCCTTGGGAGGCAAACAAGCAGACGATCGGCAAAGGCATTAGGTAATACTGTCGGTACGCAACGGGAATGACGAGAAGTCCAGCAAAGAGCCCAACCACCGTGCAAAACAACAGAATGCCTTCGAATGGGCGCTGCTCGGAACGAATGAAATGATAGAGGGAGACGAGGGTGCCCAATCCCGCTAAGATCAGAATTGGGCGACTCGTTCTTATCAGGTTGCGAAACTGTTCTGCTTCGACGTGCTTCCAACTGGCATTGAGAAGAAAATTGTTCGCAATGAACGCATGGCCGGCTCCACGAAGCGCGAATGCTGCCCAAGTCAGGGCGACTGGAAGACAAACACTCAACAGAAAGGCCGCGGTCAAGACAATCCGCCGTCGCCGCCCGCACCCCGCAAACAGCGACCAGATGACCATACCTGCGATCGCGCCGGGAAGGACAAAGAGC
>CAZTTW010000273.1:0-6357 GCA_964616265.1 uncultured Myxococcales bacterium
ACACTGGCGATCTTGTCCTTGACGTCCTGGGTGGCGGCCGCGGTTTGCTGGGCCAGCTCCTTGATTTCCCCAGCCACCACCGCGAACCCCTTGCCCATCGCTCCCGCGCGCGCGGCCTCGATGGTCGCGTTGAGCGCCAGCAAGTTGGTCTGCGACGAAATGGACGTGATGGTTTCCGTGACCTTGTTGATGGCCTGTGCCGCTTCGCCCAGGGTTCGGATGGACGCCGAGATGTGCTTGGCCTGCTCAGCGGCATTCTCGGTGGTGACCTTTGCCTTCTCGGATTGCTGCGCGATCTCCACTGCACCGCCGCTCATCTCGGCCGTGGCGCTGGACACCGAGGCCAGGTTGATCGAGGCCTCCTCGATGGCCGCCGCGACCGACGATGCCTGCTCGCTCGAACTGGCGGCCGCGTTGGCGGCCGTCTCGCTCTTCGACGACACGACTTTCACGCCCGTGGCGGTCTGGGCTGCTACCGAGGATAGTTTTTGCGAAGCGGTGGCCATGGTCTGCACGCCCGAAAGAAGATTGCGCAGCAACATCCGCAGTCGCTGGACCATCTCTTCCATCGCGCGGGCCAGAGTGCCAAGCTCATCGGAGCGCGCGCGCAACTGGCCGTCCACCTCGTGCGTGAGATCGCCCTTGCTGATCACCGTGACGAAGTCCGTTGCGGCGACCAGCGGCTGAGTCAGTTGCTTGTGCACCAACATGTGGACGATGACGATCAACACCAGCACCAAGATCACACTGACGCTGGTACCGATCACAAGGGTGCTCCGGCGCAAACCGTCCATGGACGCCATCCAGCTCTTTTGGGCACGTAGAAACGACGCATCCGACACGCGTAGTCCCAAGATGCCCCCCACTTGCCCTTGCTTCCAGTCCGGGTGGCATTGGATACACGCCTCGGTCGCCACAAAGGGTTCGTACACCTCGAAGGCGTTCGCGCTCCTGCGGTCGAATCGTTTCGCGGTTTGCTTCACTTGATCGAGAACAGCCGGCTCGAGCCGGCGCTCCATGGAAGACTCTTGCGAGGAGTAGGCCGCCTTGCCCGCGCTGGAATACAGCGTGGCTTCGAGTAACCCATCGACCTCCCGCTGGCGAGCCAGGATCTTGGCGAAGAGGTCCATGTTGCCTTCGATCATGGGATCGATGATTGCGCCCCGAACCGATTGCGCGATGGGCGCCAGATTCTCGCGCACCGACGCTTCCATGCGCTCTGGATTGCTGCTTTCCAAATTGGCGAGGCGAGCGTTTTCGTACACCTGACGCACGACCTCGGAGACCAACAAGACCGATGCGATACCCACCGAAATCGAAAACACAAATCGCGTTTGAAGCTTCATGTTTAGTCCACCTCATCCGAGCCCGTGCCGCACAGCTACACAAAAGGCATCGACGCGATTTCACGGAATCTTGAGATCTATTCAGACCGACTTTATCCGATTGCGATTGTGCGCAAGACTACGTACCGGCACATCGCACGCTGCCCTACTTATTCTGTGCCCGAAGAGCAGCGAGCTGACTGCGCGCGAGCCGCTCTCTTCTTTCAAGCAAGGGCCTACTGGCTACCGCACGATGCGACTTCGCTCGCGCAGGGCATGGTGCAGCCGTAACCGAGCTTGGTGCCAAGACATTCGGCGCAGGCAGGGGTGCCCACGTCGCACGTATCCACACAGGCCTTCTGGCAGTTGCAGGTCTTCACGCAATCGTAATAGGCGCCGCAGGTGCCCGCATAGTTGCCCGAGGCATAGTCTGGGCCCGCGCATTCCTTGGCGTGGTCCCCGCACTTACTGCCCAGACATTGCACGAAGGCTGGGCACACCTTGGCATTGCTCCCGGCGGCATTGAGCGTTGCGAAGGCCACGGGGTCGCAACTCGAGCTGCCGCCTCCGCCGGAACCGTTTCCGCTGTCCGAGCTGCTACACCCCATAAGAGCCACTATCCCTAGAAGGGCAATGATTGTCTGTAAGCGATGCTTGAGCATGGAAATTCCTTCCGTGGGGTTCAGGGACTTGTACCAGAGAGACGGCCGCGGGCCTGACTCTGTTCAAAGAAAAAGCCAACGCCCCAAGCGGAGCATGGCGTACCGTCGGGCCATGGGGGCCCCTACTAGCGGACGCGGGCCTTGGGGTCGAGTTGCGAGCGCACCCAGGTGCCTATTTCCTTGTCGTCGGCGAGGGCCGCCGAGGCGGAGACAGCGCGCAGTGCTTGTTCGAGGGCGGCGCAGTCCGGGAAGCGCGCCTCGCGCGCGTAGGCGAGTGCCTTGAAGATGACGACGTCGAGCTCGCGTGAAACATCCGTTCGTCGGGTCGAAAGCGGTGGCAAATGCGGCCAGCCCTCGGTTCCTTGCGCGGCGAGCACGACGTAGTCCAGGTTCACTGCCTCGCCACTGAGGATTTCGTAGGCGATGGCTCCCACGCCGTACACGTCGGCGCGCAAGTCCACATCCATGCCCAGACGCTGCTCGGGCGGCATGGTGCCGGGGGTTCCCTTGACCTGGCCAAGCTCGGTGCGGCTCATGCGGACGGCGTGGCTTGCCTTGGCGATGCCAAAATCTCCGATCTTCACGGCGCCTGTGCGCGACAGGAAGACGTTCGCGCTCTTGACGTCGCGGTGAACGAGATGAAGCAGTTGTCCGTCGGGCCCCCTGGCCGTATGCGCGGCGTGCAAGCCGTCGCAGATGCGACAGAGGATGGCCAGCGCGAAGCGCAAAGGGATGTGTTCGCCGTGTTGGTGAACCATCTCCAGCAAGCGAGCCAGATCCGTACCGTCGACGTACTCCATGGCAATGAAGTAGCGATCCCCGGCGCGGCCGAGATCGTGCGTCTGCACGATGTTGGGATGGTCGAGCCCGGCGACCAGACGGGCCTCGTCGAGAAAGAGATCCACGGCCACGGGTTGGGCCGCGAAGAGTGGTTGCAGGACCTTGAACGCCACCAGTTTGCCAAAACCGGCCTCGCCTTCCGAACGGGCCAGAAATACCTCGGCCATGCCGCCCTGGCCGAGGAGACGAAGAATCGCGTAGCGTCCGATGCGCTGCTCGCTGGCCACAGGCGCCGAGGCCGGGGTTAGGGTCGGTGCCATGCCGATGCCGATGAGGGCGCGGGGCGAGGATGCCGACGCGGGCGCGGGTGCCATCGGCGTGTTCGCCTGCGCAGGAGACGTCCCAGGCAGGTCGTCCTGCTCAATGGGACGTGGCCGCTTCTTCGTGAAGGCTCGAGCAGAGAGCGAAATCGAGAACAGGGCAAGAACACCCACCATGGCCCAAAGCACCGTCGCTTCCGCACGTCCGCGGCTGGCGAGAAGCAGATCCGCGCGTGCTCCGTCGGGCAGTGGCACTCGAAGAGAAGCGTGCTGACTTGCGCGATCCCAGGGCACGCCGAAATCGATGGAATCGTTGCCGAGCGCCAGGCGTGCGCTGCTGGCGGCCGCCAAAAGTGTCGGTGCCAGCTCGCGCGCCTCGATCGTCTGGCCGACCGTCAGGGTGCCGGTGATTTCTTCGGCCCTCTCGCTGGGCGCGATCTCTTCCGTGTAGAACAAAACCAGACCGCCCGCGCGCAGCTGCACGTGGGCACCCCGGGACGCCACCTCGGGGCGTGCCCCCTCGGGCAGAGCCAGAAGTACCACCACGTGCCCATCCCGAAAGCGCTGGGCGATCGTGATGGTCTCACCCGGCCGCGGACGAAAGGTCAGCTCCTCGCTGGTCAAATCGCGGACTGTTTCGGCGTCGGTTGCAAGCGCCGGACGCAGGCGTGGCAGTTCGGCGAGCTCGGCCACGCGCCCGGCGAGGGCGACGTCCTTTTCGTGCAGGATTCTTTCGACGGCGCTCGCCACCGCGCTCGTCTCCGCATCTCGCCTTGCCGTGTTCCCATGCGCCGCGACGGCGCAGGCGAGCGCGCCCGCGGCCGCGACGGCCGCCACGCTAGCGAGAGAGCTTCTGGACACGAGGGACTCCGAACTTGTCGGCCAGCGGACCGCCGCTGGAGGCCGTCGGCAGCGCGACCGCGACGGTGTTCCGTTCGGGCGCGATGTGAACCACTTGCACGGTGGGCTCGTCGCGGCCCTCGCTGTAGGCGCGCAGCCGGTACGAGCCGGGCTTCAGACTGCGAAAGGCGAAGTGACCGCGGGCATCGGTCACGGCGTAGTAGGGCGCGGACACTACCGCCACGATGGCCGACATGTTCGCGTGCAAATTGCATCCAATGCGCACGATGCCTTCCTTGTCGAAGGTGATTTCGCGTTCTTGGCCCGCCTTGTAGAGGCCGAGGTCGAAGGACTTCACCTCCGATCGGGAAAACACGTTGTGGTAGACACCGTCGAAATTGGGAAAGCTGACGGTCGAGCCGACCGGCACCACCAGAACATGGGGCGCGAATTGGCGATTGCGCTGTTCGATCACGCGGTGGCGAGGCTCGCGCGGGTGGAAGCGCCCGGAGGCGGGCTCCAGGGTCACGATGGCGAAGCCTTCAGCGCCCACGCCGCTGGTTTGTACCGCGCCGGTCAGCGACCCGGTGGCGGGCCGCGCGGGCGGTTCCTCCTCGTCGGAGTTCCCCGCGGCGGGCGGCTGGGGCGGAGCGTTCAGTGCAACCGGAACCGGCGCCGCCGTGATGCGCGGCGGAGCCCCGTCGCGGAAAAGCGGTGCGACCGACGCGAGAGTATCCACGCCCACAATCAACTCGGCGAAACTGAAGAGCTGATCCGCGAGCGACCGATTCCCCTTCTGTCTTTCCAAGTCGCTCCGATCGAGCAGCGTGGCGGCTTCGCGCAAGCCCTGGGCCCGTTCGGCCACGGGGCTATGGGCCGCGCCCGCCGCTGCCACGGTAGGCGCAGGCGCGACGGAGCCGGCTTCGACGATGTCCGGCTTGGTGGGGGCCAGAAGCGCGATCAGATCGGTCTGCTCCTTGGCCGGAACCTTGAACAGCCCGAGTGCTTGTTTCAAATCCTCGACCAGGGCATCGAATTCGGCGCTGGTAATGCCCATGCCCCGATGAGCGGTCTTCATGTCGATGCCCCGATACTGACAGGGCCCACCGGAGAGCGCGCAGATCTGCTCGATCAGCTCGGCGCGCAGGCGGGCCATGTTCGCGTTCACGAAGCGCTGCTTGATACGCCCATCCTCCCCTGCCCTCCGCAAGGTCTCGTCGACCACGGCCGAAATGGCTGAAATACCACCCAGCCGATCGAAAAGCGCGACCCGTGGCGCCGGGCGCGCGGCCTCGGCACGAACTTCAACCGGAGCCACGACCGACGAGGCAAAGCCCAGAAGCATCAGGAAAGCGCATTGGTTCATGTCATCCAGCCGTACGGCCGCGCGGGTTGAACGGATCGCGGATTTCCTTTGGATTCCCCGGAAGCAGGCAACGTCACAGGAATTCCGCCGCGGATCCCGGCTGTCGGCATGGACAAGTGATAGATGGTAAGGCCGAACCGGCTGGGGAGACTAGATCCCGCGGAGGAAGGCGATGAAACTAAATGCACTACTTTTTCCGATGCTGGTTCTTATGTTCGTGCCCGCTTGCTCCGACCACGTCAAAGACATAGGTGCTCCCTGTGAGCTTGGCATCGATGCTGGAGCGAACCAGGCGACCTACAACCTGAGCTCCCGTTGTTCGACCGGGATGTGTTTCGAGCCTGTCTCCACGCCGAGCGCCAACATGCCCATGCCGCCAACGGGAGCGCTCTGTACCGCATCGTGCTCCGACGATAGCGACTGTCCAGGCACCTCGCGTAACGTTTCAGATCCCAGCGACAGACGCTGCGCGAGCGGTTTCACGTGCGCTGTCGCTTTCGTGAAAGGGCCTCTTTGCTGCCAAAAGCTCTGCCTGTGTAGGGACTTCCTCGGCCCCACCGGCGCCATCACGCCCATCGAGTGCCAAGCCGCCGCTGCAACGACTTGCAATTGAGCCACCGTCTATTTCAATGCGGTCAGTGTCTCCTTGCGCGGGGGCGATGCAGATGGGTTGTTATCAGAGTAGGGTCGTCTTGCCCGAGCGGCGCTGTCCCGTGAGCAGGATGACCGAAAATGCACGCGCCGCCCGCACGAGCTCGGTCTCGAGGACTCTGCGGATGGTCGTCATCGATGAGAAATATAGACTACTAGTTAAGATTTCTCAAAGCCGCTGGTGGACAGTCATTTTAGGCACCCTCTTCCCGAGCGTCTCTCAGTTGCCCCGGATCGACGGCGGCCGGGGCTTTGTCCAATCCCTGCGCTCCGCGCTTCACTTCCAGGCGAGGTTCTGGGTGCATAAGTCGAACAAGCGCCATTTTGCCTTCACCGAATCGAACGCAAAAGTCCGATAATGCCTGATCTGTCTACTACGCCGCGACACGCCCTCCGGCATCCCACTCTACCCG
>CAZTTW010000274.1:0-6354 GCA_964616265.1 uncultured Myxococcales bacterium
CGGCAGGTTCGGTAACAGGCGCAGGGACTGCGTCGTCGGCCTAGCCCGATCCGGTCAACGCCTGCAGCTCTTTCAATTTGCCGCTGCCGATCACCGTTCCCGGATGAAACGAGGTCCGCCGCTGCGTGATGGTCGCGGCGACGGTCAAGCCGAGCGTGCGGGCGAGGCGGTGCAGCTCGGCCACGGAAGCCGCGAATGTTCCGTCGTCGACTCCTTGCACCTGGACTGCGAGCAGCACCGCTCGCAGTGGCTCGGATTCCTGTTCGAACAAAAGCGCCATGGACAGCGCAGTATAGGCGACAGCGATTCCAACGCTCGGGCTTGTTGCTAGAGTTGGCGTCATGGCTATCTTTCGTATCTTTCGTATCTTTCGCTCGCTTCGTGTCCAGCTGCTGGCGGCGTGCTTCCTGTGCTGGCCGGGCTGTGCGCTCTTGCAGAGCTTGCTCGGCTCCTCGGCCCAGCCGACCGCCTCGATCACGGGCGTGCACGTCAGCGATCTCTCGCTGGTCGAGCTGACGCTCGTCTTCGACGTTGCGATCAGCAATCCCTACGCGGTGCCGCTGCCCCTCGTGAACATCGACTACGCGCTGGCCAGCCAGGGGCAACCGTTTTTGCACGGGCAGGCGGCCTTGCAGGGCGAGGTGCCGGCGGGGCAGAGCAAGACGGTGTCGCTTCCTGCCAAGGTGGTCTTCGTCGAGCTTCTCAATCTTCTGCAAAGTGTGCGGCCCGGCGCCATCATCCCCTACCGCGGCACGCTCGGGCTCTCGGTGAACGCGCCGGTGCTCGGTGTGTTGCGGTTGCCGCTCGAAAAAGAAGGCACCTTGCCTGTGCCGTCGCCGCCGACGGTTTCGGTCGCGTCAGTGCACTGGCAGAATCTTTCCCTGACCGGTGCCCGCGGCGTACTCCAATTGCGCGTCACCAATCCCAACGCCTTTGCCTTCGACGTTGCAGGCCTCGACTACGACATCAAGCTCGGCGGTCATTCGCTCGCCAAAGGTGGCCTGGTCAATGCCGCCAGCGTGGCGGCTGGTGCTGCGCAAGAGCTCGGGATCAACGTCTCGATCTCGACCGCGCAGGCTGGAATGGCGATCCTTCAGCTCCTGCAAGGCCAGTCGAGCTCGTACAGCTTGGGTGGCTCACTCGCCATCGGAACGCCGTTTGGCCCGCTCCGCGTTCCCGTGAGCGTCGCGGGCCAGGTGCCCTTCGTTCACTGAGCTGCTAATACGCCGTGGTCGCGATGCCGGTGACGTCGGCGTCGTAGGTGGTCACGGCAGCGCCCGATTTCGGCGTCACCGTGGAGCCGCCCACGAACGAAATGCCGGTGGCGTGGAAGACTTGCATGCCGGTGCTCGCTTGAATGCGTACGTTGTCGAAAACCACCGCGGAAATCTTCGCTTCCGGCAGCCCCCATAAAATGCCGGCGTTGCTGGAGCCGGTGATCGTCACGTTCCGGATGGTGATGTTTTGCCACTCGGGCGTGGTGGCGGTGATGGCTTGTGCGGGGTCGGCTTTGGGATCGGTGGGCATCGTCGGGTAATAGGACGTGATGTAGATGGGGTTCTCGACGCCCGTCATGGTGATGTTCGAGTAGACGAGGTTCTGCACCAGTCCGCCGCGATCGCGCGCCGACTTCATCCGGATGCCCGACGTGGTGCCGTTCATGGTCAGGTGATCCACCGTGAGCTTGCTGACGCCATTCTTGGTGATGCTGCCGATGGAACAGCCGTGGCCGACGCCGAACGTGGAGTAGCCGAGGTAGATGTTGCTGCCGCTCATCGCCACGTTGTCGTCGCCGCACTCGATGTTGTTGTTGCAGAAGAAGACGCCGTCCGCCGTGATGTCGACGCCGTCGGTGTTCTTGGGCGGGCTCTTACCGGAAACGGCCAGGGTCGAGATGGTGATGCCGGTGATGGTGAGATTCTTGTCGCCTTTGACCCAGATGTGCTCCTCGGGCGGGTTTTGGAAACGCACACCGCTGATCAGAACGCGGGTCGAATTGGAGAAGACCACTTCTTGCGGACGGGCCAGCGACGAGTCACTGGCAAACGCGGTCCACCAGTCTTGCCCCTGTCCCTCGATGGCTCCCGAACCAGTAAGCGCGATATCGTGCGCGTTGTTAGCGGTCAGGAAGGCGGTGGCGTCGGGATAGCTCGCCTTGGGCAGCATCTTCAGCGTGGCGCCTTTGGCGAGATCGATACGCGTGTCGCTGCCGACGGTGAGTGGCCCGCTAAGGTAGGTTCCGGACGGAACGGTCACGGTTCCGCCGCCCGCCGTGCTCGCGGCGCTGAGCG
Source organism: uncultured Myxococcales bacterium (assembly GCA_964616265.1). Taxonomy (GTDB): domain Bacteria; phylum Myxococcota_A; class Polyangia; order Fen-1088; family Fen-1088; genus Fen-1118. The sequence goes on from CAZTTW010000274.1 coordinate 2,292, forward strand.
CCTTTTGGAGGGCCACGGTGTTGTCGGTCTTGTCGTCGCCCACGGCGCCGTAGGTGGTCACGTCGAAGGTGCCCGCGCCGATGATCGGCAGCGGGACGGTAGCAGGATTGTCAGGCCCGCATGGGTCTTGAGCGCCGGAATCGATCGAACTGGAGGACGCACCGTTGCCGCCGCTGGCAACCCCGCCACCCGACCCGACAGCGCCGCCGCCGGCCGCGACACCGCCTGAGCCGGCTCCGCCTGATGTTGTGCTGCTGGTGGTGGCTACGCCTCCTGCACCACCCGAGCTACTCGCACCGCCCGAGCTGACGGCTCCGCCTGCTGCCGGGCTCGCGGTGCCGCCGGTCGCGCTCGGTGGGGTAGAAGAAGCAGCGCCGCCGGTGCCGCCCGGAGGAATCGACCCGCCGCTGCCGTGCGAACCGCCGCTCTTACCGCAGGCTGCGCCGAAACACGCGGAAACCGTCGAGACGGCCAGTAGGAGCGCGGACCAGTTTTGTCGGAAAGGCTTGCGTGTGAAGCGCGCCACCATGACCGTAGCCTGCGCTAGCGCAGGCGCAGGCGCGAGAAGAACGATTTGAGGAGAGCCGAGCTTTCCAGGCCGAGGATGCCCGGCACGACCTCTACCCGGTGGTTGAGCCTCGGATCGTCGAGCAGTTGGAACAACGTTCGCACGGCGCCTGCCTTGGGATCGTCGCAGCCGTAGATGAGCCGCCGGACGCGCGCGTTCACGATGGCTCCGGCGCACATCGGACACGGCTCCATGGTGACGTACAGGTCCGCGTCGACTAGTCGCCAGCTATCGAGCGCTGCGGCCGCCGCCCGCAACGCGACGATTTCGGCGTGTGCCGTCGGGTCGTTGTCGGTCTCGCGCTTGTTGTGCGCGACCGCAATGACCCTTCCATCGACCACGACGACGGCGCCCACCGGAACTTCGCCCGACTGCGCTGCCTGCTCCGCAGCTGCCAAAGCAGTGCGCATGTGGATCTCTTCGACAACAACGGCTTCGGGTGTTGCTTCGATGGAAAGCGGGGAAAGCTGAGCGGTTCGCGGGGCGGACATCGTAGGGCGGCACATATTAGCGCACTCGCGCCGCCCGCAAAGGCGTTGTGGACGATTTGTCGTCGCCGAATCCGGGGACGCCGCGCCAGGGCCAGCTCTTGCGCGCTTCGGGTGGCAGACAGCCATGGCGGCGCACGTATTCCGAAACAAAACCAAGCGTTGCACGGTTGACGTAGCCACCTCCGCGCAAGGCGCCGAAGTCAGGCTCGTAGCGCAGGGCAATCCTCTCGAAAAGCTGGTCGCGCAACGCCTTGGCGCAGATGCTCGCAGCGGCAACGGCGATGTGCTCGTCTTCGGCTCGGTCGACGGCTACAAGGTGTCGAAACTCCCCAACCATGGGTGCGAAAAGGGCACGTCCGTCGGCGATGATGCGTCTGCACGCGGGCGCCCGCCGAATCAAATGGGCGGCTCGCTCGCGTTCGAGTTCGTTGAGTGCGGAGCGTTTGACGTACGCGTCGACCTCCTCGACCTCGCATACCTCGAAGGAGGTCCAAACCGCGTTCTGCCGGATGATTTCTGCAAGCCGGGCGCGGGCCTTCTGCCCTGTGACGCTGGAGCCAAAATCCTTCGAGTCGCGTACGCCGGCCTCTTCCAGCAACCTCTCGGAAACATGGTCAACCGCCACGGCGGCAAGCACCATGGGGCCGATGCCGGGCCCTCGGCCCGCTTCATCGATGCCGAGAGTCAGCCGAAATGTCATGTGAGGGTCACCACCGTAAGGTGAAAAAATCAGGTTGGGCAACTCGTTCAGTTGATGAGATCGGCCTAAGATTCACTCAAACTAGTCGTTCAAGGCAATCCATGAGTTCTAAGATTTTCACCGACCTACCCATGTCGGATGTGACCAGTCCCAGCGGTGGCAACAAATCGCACTTCGATACGTTCGAGACCAAGTTCTTCGAGCAAGGCGAAGTCGACAGTGCTCGTCTTGCCGTGGAGGTCGAGCGCTTCGATGATCTGGATGCCGGCAAGAAACGGCTAGTACCGTCACGCCGATTCGTGATGAGCGTAGCCATCGGCAGCGCGTCCCTCGCGCTCGTGGCAACCCTCGTTTTGTGGCGCAGCGGTGGCCACGCATCCTCGTCGTTACCCGCAGTCGTCGTCGCACAGCCTTCCCAGTCGCCGCCTGCAACCGAACTACCGCCAGCGCCGAATCCGGCGCCCACGACGGTGGCGCCGGCACAACCTGCCGAGCCCATGGCGGTGGCGCAAGCAAACCCCGCCGAGAATCCGCCGTCCGCCGCAAGCGATCACGCGGTCATCCCTGCGCCTGCACCGGCGCCTGCACCGGCGCCCGCGCCGCCGCCTGCTGCCGTGGTGGCGGCACCCGCCGTGGCTCCGCCCGCTCCCACTCCGTCGGCTGCCGCCGTCGTCGCGGCGCCCGCCGCGGCTGAAGCAAAAGGCGTGGCTGAGGGCAAGCCTATGCTGGCCAACACGAAAGTCGTCCCGGCAGACGACGCGCCTGATGCCCAGGCTCGTTGTGCGAAGGCCATGCAGGGCAAGCGCAGCAAGGACGTGCTCGCGTCTTGCCCTGACGCTTTGGCCGCCGATCCCGCTGCCGCCGACATCGCCGTCACGTTGGCCAAAATCGAGTTCGACCGCGGCCGCGCGGCGCAGGCGTCGATGTGGAGCAAGAAAGCGCTTGCCGCCGACCCCAATGCCGCCGACGCCTACGTGTTTCTCGGCGGTGCCGAGCAGGCCGCCGGCCGCAGCAAGGCCGCCAAGGAGGCGTACAAGCACTACCTGCAGCTTGCGCCGTCGGGGCGCTACGCCAGCGACCTGCGCGCGATCGTCGGCGGACTGTAGGCCGAAGCTAAAGCCCGACGTAGCTGGCGACGGCCAGCAAACCTATCAGGCCAGTCGCGATGATGGCCATGAGCCCCACGCTGCCGACCAGGTAGGGATACACCATCATCACAAGACCGACCACGAGGTGCGGGACGCGTTGCTGGCGCTTTCCATAGATGAAGAAGCCGAGCCCGACCGAGCCGACGACGACGGACGCAAGCAGCGCGTTGGCGTTCACGTCGACGAGTCTAGCACCCTGGGATCTTTCTAGCTTTGGGGCCGCAGTTTGTCGTGTTTGCGTCGGATGCGCTCCAGCTCGATTTCCGAAAAGTGATATTGCTGGCCGCAGAAGTTGCAGGTCACTTCGGCATCGTTGGTTTCGAGAATCATCTCTTTCAGATCGTCGGGCCTGAGCATTCCCAGCATCGATTCGGCGCGCTCGCGCGTGCACGGACAGAAGAACTTAACGTCGCGGACGTCGAGCACCTCTAGATCTTCCGCACCTTGGCCGAGCGCCTCGCGGGCGATCGCTTCTGCTTGGATGGTTCCCTGGGCGGCGTGTGCTGCCAGCAGGGACGAAAACACCGGCCCGCGCAAAGTATCGCGCAGGAATTCCACCACGGCTGCGCCGTGGGCCTGCGGCAAGGTCTGGATCAGAAGTCCAGCGGCTGCCGTGATTTCGCCGTCGCCGTTCACCAAGGCATCGCAGTGCAGGACGCTATCGATTTGCTCGCTGGTGTTGAGGTAATGCTCGACCTCCTCGTCGATTTCTCCGCTGCTCATGGCGACCTGGCCGCTGTAGTTCTGCTTCATGCCGAGGTCGCGGATGACGCCCAGCACGCCTTCTTTACCGACGATTTCGCCAAGCGCGAGACGCGGCCGCGCTGCCAGCGCGGGATCCCACGTGACAGCGTTCGGCCGTTTCACGAACCCGCGCACCTTGCCCGACGAGCGGGCGTCGACGGTAATGCCGCCAATAGGGCCTTTGCCCAGCACCTGCAGCGTGACCTGCTCGTCGTCCTTCGTGAGCGTGGCGAGGAGCAGCCCGGCCAGAGAAGCTCGGCCGAGCGCCACGGCGGGCGCACCGACGGCCTTGTTGCGAGCTGCCATCTCGCGCACTGCCGCAGTCGCAGTGACCGCCACCACGCGAACGCGTCCGCCCTGGAAGAGGCCGCGCGCAATCTGGTCTGTGAGCTTCCTGTCTTCGGTCACTCTG
>CAZTTW010000275.1:0-6349 GCA_964616265.1 uncultured Myxococcales bacterium
AAGCGGCCTGCGTGGACCATCGCTTGCGGCCAGAATCGGCCGACGAGGCCTGCGAGGTGGTGCGCCGGTGTCGGGCGCTCGGCGTGGACTGCGAGATCCTTCCGGTGGATGTCGCCGCCGCCACGAAGGCGCACGTTTCGCTGCAAGCGGCAGCACGCAACGCCCGCCTTGTCGCGCTCGATAGTGCAGCCGAGCGCTCAGGCTGCACGAAGGTCGCGCTTGGCCACACGGCCGACGACCAGGCCGAGACCGTGCTCTTCCGTATCGTTCGTGGCACGGGCTTGGCCGGCTTGGCAGGAATTCCGTACGTGCGCGACCGCTTCATTCGGCCATTGCTCGACATCCGCCGCACGCAAATCTTGGCCTATTTGCACAAGCGCAAGCTCGGCTACGTCTCGGATCCGTCCAATGCCAACCGTCGCTTTGCCCGCTCTCGCGTTCGCCACGACATCCTCCCGCTGTTGGCGCGGGAAAATCGGCGCGTCGTGGACGCGCTCTTGGGCCTAGCGCATGAGGTGCAAACGCGGGCAGGCAGGGCTTGGCGCGCCGATTTGCCGTCGGAGCTGTATCTGCCGGGGCAGAGCGCGCGAGTCATCGACCGCCTGGTGCGGGAGGCGAATGGTACGCGAACCGTGTCCGTGCCCGCCGGCGAGATTGTTGTGACCTACGGGCACGTGGCGTTCGTGCCGCAAGCTCCGAGCGCAAAGGCAGACGGTGCCGCGCAAGCCAACATCGAACAGCCGGGAACGTATCGTCTGCTGCCGCCACCCGCGCCTGGCATTCGGCTCGCGGTCACGTTCCGCGATTTGGGCAGTCACGCTTCGACGGAGGCGCCCAGCCCTCTGGGTTCTGGCTCTGCCGGGCAAAGCCTCGCCTCACGAGCGAGTCGCTCGCATGAAACCGCTGCGTTCGACCGCAGCAAGCTCGACTGGCCGCTTCGTTTGCGCCCGATTCGCCCCGGCGATCGCATGGCGCCCCGAGACGGTCGAGGTTCGCGCAAACTGTCCGATCTGCTAATCGACGCAAAGGTTCCGCGGCGAGAGAGGGCACTATTACCGGTGCTTTGCGATGCTTTGGGCACCATTCTTTTCGTGCCTGGCTTGCGCCCGGCGGAGTGCGGTCGTCCCTCGGAGGCCACCCGGGACTGGCTCCATGTAAAGGTGTTGCGTTGACGGATCCCCTTTTGGTGTCAATATCTTCAGTACACAACCTTGATAAGGATGCCGGTGCGTAACAGCCACAAGACCGTTCTCGTCTGGGTGATGATGATTTTTGCCTTCATTGTCGTTTGGCAGCTCATCAATCCCCGACAAGTCGAACAGCCGATGATGTTCTCGGAATTCATTCAGAAGGTCGAGAAATCACCCGGTGAATTCAAACCAGCGCCACCGCTCGAAATCCGTATGAACGGCAACCACGCCGAATTCCGCGGAGCCTTGAAGAAGAATGACGAGCCCTTCGTCACGACTGGCTTCATTGGCGAGCAGACCCTGGAGAAGCTCAATCACGCCGGCATCACCTACAAAATCGTGCGCGAGAGCGAAGGCGGATTCTGGCAACAGATTCTGATTACGTGGCTGCCGATTTTGGTCGTGGCGGTCGTGTTTCTCCTCTTCATGCGCCAGCTTCAGGTGGGCGGCGGCAAGGCCATGAGCTTCGGCAAGTCGAAGGCTAAGTTGCTTTCGGAAAATCAGAAAAAGGTGACCTTCGCCGACGTGGCCGGTATCGAGGAAGCCAAGGACGAGGTCGAAGAGATCATCGCCTTCCTCAAAGACCCGAAAAAGTTCACGCGCCTCGGCGGCCGTATTCCCAAGGGCGTACTCATGATGGGCCCGCCCGGCACCGGCAAAACGCTCCTGGCGCGCGCCATTGCGGGCGAGGCCGGCGTGCCGTTCTATTCGATTTCCGGTTCGGATTTCGTCGAGATGTTCGTCGGCGTGGGCGCGAGCCGCGTGCGCGACTTGTTCGAGCAGGGCAAGAAGAACGCCCCCTGCATCATCTTCATCGACGAGATCGACGCTGTCGGCCGCCACCGTGGTGCGGGCCTCGGCGGCGGTCACGACGAGCGCGAGCAGACGCTCAACCAATTGCTCGTCGAGATGGACGGCTTCGAATCCAACGACGGCGTCATCTTGGTTGCCGCCACCAACCGACCCGACGTCCTCGACCCGGCGCTTTTGCGTCCGGGGCGTTTCGACCGCAGGATCGTCGTGCCTCAGCCCGACGTGAAAGGCCGCGCTGGCATCCTCAAGGTTCACACCAAGAAGACGCCCCTGTCGTCCAATGTCGACCTGGACCTAGTGGCCCGCGGTACGCCCGGGTTCTCGGGCGCCGATCTGGAAAACCTGGTCAACGAGGCAGCGTTGCTGGCCGCTCGTAACGACAAAGACAAGCTGGATCGTCACGACTTCGAACACGCCAAGGACAAAGTGCTGATGGGGCCGGAGCGCCGTTCGCTCATCATCAGCGACAAAGACAAGCGCGTGACCGCGTACCACGAAGGTGGCCACGCGCTGGTCGGTAAGATGATGAAGGGATCGGATCCCATTCACAAAGTGACGATCATTCCGCGCGGGCGTGCGCTCGGACTTACGCAGCAGCTTCCCGTCGAAGACCGCCTGAACGTGTCGAAGGATTTGGCCAACGATCAAATCGCAGTGGCCATGGGCGGCCGGGTCGCCGAAGAGATCATCTTCGGACAGATCACCACGGGTGCCTCGAACGATATCCACACGGCGACGGATTTGGCGCGCAAGATGGTCTGCGAGTGGGGCATGTCCGAAAAGCTCGGGCCGCTTCACTTCGGCCGCAACGACGAAATGGTGTTCCTCGGCCGCGACTTCGCCGAGCACAAGGAATACAGCGAGCAGACCGCGCTCGAGATCGATGGCGAGATTCGTCGCATCGTGATGGAGAATTACGACCGGGCGAAGAAGGTCGTGATGTCGAATCTCGACAAGCTCAAGGTCCTTGCCGAGTCCTTGCTCGAGCGTGAAACGCTCGACGCGGCGGAGATCGACATTCTTTTCGCCGGCGGCAAGTTGGACGCAACACCGCCGGTTGCGACCTTTCCCAGCTTGTCGAAGAGCTCGGATCAGCTGAAGGCGCAACGGCCGGAAGGCACTGGCACGTCTGCTGCCAACTATCCGATTCCTTCACCAACGCCTGAAAAGGCGTAGCGCTCATTCGGCGATGTCGGTCATCATCGCCGGGGTTCTGAATCTCACGCCGGATTCATTCTCCGACGGTGGTCGGTTCTCTGGTGTGGATGCGGCCGTGTCAGCCGCGTTAGCCATGGTCGATGCCGGCGCGCATTGGATCGACGTGGGCGGCGAATCCACACGACCCGGTTCAGAGCCCGTCGAGCAGGACGAGGAAATCAGCCGCGTCGTGCCGGTCATTCGTGCACTGGCGCCCAAGCTTGCGGGCCGCGCCCGGATTGCCGTCGACACCTACAAGTCTGGCACGGCAAGGGCGGCGCTGGATGCCGGCGCCAGTATCGTCAACGACGTGTCGGGCGGCTTGCTGGACAAGTCCATGCTCGAGGTCTGCGCTCGAGCCGGCGCCACGCTGATTCTTGGTCACCTGCGCGGCCGACCGGCAACGATGACGGAGAACGTTCATTTCGACGATGCAGTCGCCGAGGTCGGTGCGGAGCTCGAAGAGCGCATCGCTGCCGCTCGTGTGGCTGGTTGCCGCGCCATTTGGGCCGATCCGGGCATCGGTTTCGGCAAGCACCTGCCGCACAACCTGGCGCTGCTTGGGAACCTCGGATCGCTTTGTCAGACGCTTGCGGTACCGGTCATGGTCGGCGTCTCACGCAAGCGCTTCTTGGGCGATTTGACGGGCAAGCCCGTCGAAAATCGCAGCTTCGCGACCGCGGGTGCCGTGGCGGCGGCTGTCCTCGCCGGAGCGGCTGGGGTGCGCGTCCACGACGTTGCGCAAATGGCCGACGTGGTGAAGGTAGCCGAGGCGATTGCACGCTCGCGCCGGCATCCTGCAAGCACTAGAATGCCCGGTCATGACTCAACCTAATTCCGAGCGCAGACTTTTTGGTACAGACGGTATTCGCGGGGTCGCCAATCAACATCCGATGACTGCCGAGATGGCGCTGGCTCTTGGACGAGCGGTGGCCGAGCACTTTCGTCAGCGTGGCCAGCGCTGCCGCGTGGTAATTGGCAAAGACACGCGACTCTCGGGCTACATGTTCGAGAGCGCCATGGAAGCGGGCATCGTCTCGGCGGGCGCCGACGTGATGCTCGTCGGACCTCTTCCCACGCCGGCCATCGCATTCATCACGGCCAGTATGCGGGCAGACGCGGGCGTGGTGATTAGCGCCTCCCACAATCCCTTTCAGGACAACGGCATCAAGATCTTCGGGCCGGACGGTTTCAAGCTCCCTGACGAGGTCGAGCTCGAAATCGAGAGGCGTATCGTGAATCCGGATCCGCTCACGCCCGGCCCGGAGCCGCGCATCGGCAAGGCCGTTCGCCTGGACGATTCCGAAGGCCGTTACGTGCAGTTCCTCAAGCACACGTTTCCCAAAGACCGCACGCTCGATGGGATGCGCATCGTCGTCGATTGCGCCAACGGTGCGGCTTACCGTGCTACCCCGCAGGTCTTCGAAGAGCTGGGCGCGGAGGTTTTCGCGCTTTCCGTCGAGCCCGACGGGCGCAACATCAACGACGGCTGCGGAGCGCTTCATCCTGAAAAAGCCGCCGCAGAGGTTCGGCGCACCAAGGCCGCCATTGGTATTTCTCTGGATGGCGATGCGGATCGGGTCATTCTCACCGACGAGAATGGCGAGGTCGTCGATGGCGACCACATCCTCGCCATTCTTGGCACGCGTCTGATTGCTCAAGGCAAGCTGCCGGGAAATACGGTCGTGGCGACCGTCATGTCGAACCTCGGTCTCGAACGCGCCTTGGCGGCCTGCAAGGGCAAGCTGCTGCGTACTTCTGTCGGCGATCGTTACGTCGTAGAGGCCATGCGCGAGGGTGGTTTCATCTTCGGTGGCGAGCAGTCGGGCCACATCGTCTTCCTCGAGGAGGCCACGACCGGCGACGGGCTCTTGGCTGCGCTGCAAGTTCTGTCCATCATGGTGCAGGAAGGTCGTAGTCTTTCCGAGCTGGCACGCCTCATGACCCGTTACCCGCAGGTGCTGCTCAACTTCACGGTGCCACGCAAAGTGCCTCTCGACAGCATGCCTCCCGTGCAGGCGGCCATCGCGAAAGTCGAGCGCGCTCTCGGGCAGGACGGTCGCGTGCTGGTCCGCTACTCGGGCACCGAGGCGAAAGCGCGTGTCATGATCGAAGGCGTCGACGAGCCCAGCATTCGCACGTACGCCGAGGATATCGCCGAGTGCCTACGCACCTCGTTGGCGCAGGCGTAGCGGATCCATGGTTCGCCTATTCATCAACGTCGACCACGTCGCGACGTTGCGCCAGCAACGGGACAGCATCTATCCCGACCCCGTCATCGCCGCCGGCGTCTGCGAGCTGGCAGGCGCTGACGGGATCACGGTTCACTTGCGTGAAGACCGCCGGCACGTCCAAGAACGCGACGTGCGCATTCTGCGCCAGACGGTGCGCGGCGGGCTCAACTTGGAGATGGCGGTCGTCCCCTCGATCGTCGACATCGCGTTGCAGGTCGGACCCGACCTTTGCACGCTCGTGCCCGAGAAGCGCGAGGAGCGGACGACCGAGGGTGGACTGGATGTTCGTGGCCGCGGTGATTTGGCGAAAGTCATTCGTACGCTGCGCGATGCGGGGCTCGGCGTCAGCCTGTTCATCGATCCCGAAGAGGATGCCGCTCGTGCGTGCGCCGACCTGGGGGCCACGCAGGCGGAGTTGCACACGGGCGACTATTGTCACGCCAAGGTGGGAACGTCCGAGGCCAGTCGGGAACTGGCGCGCCTCGAAAAGGCGGCGCGTATCGTTGTCGACGGCGGCCTGCGCCTCGCGGCGGGTCACGGGCTCGACTACCTCAACGTCGGCCCCGTCGCCAGCTTGCCCAATATCGAAGAGATGAGCATCGGGCACGCCGTCATTTCACGTGCCGTCCTCGTAGGCATGGAGCGCGCGGTGATCGACATGCGCAAAGCCATCGATCAAGGCGTACAAGGCGTGAACAGCACCCGCTACTAAATGCGCTAGGATTTCGCCATGGCACTGGTGCTCAGCGTGGCTCAGATTCGCTCCGTCGACGTGGCGGTGACGGCGCGGCTTGGTCTGCCGTCGCTCGTCCTGATGGAAAATGCGGGCCGGGGTGTCGCCGACGTCATCGAGCGCGAGCGGCCTGTGCGGGGGCTCGATGTTCGCGTCGTCTGCGGTGCCGGTCAAAATGGTGA
>CAZTTW010000276.1:0-6346 GCA_964616265.1 uncultured Myxococcales bacterium
ATCCTGGATCGGGAACGACTTCGCCCAGGTGACCGTAGGCCGAATTGTTCGAGATCAGCCAGCGAGCAATGAAGTACGACTGGATCAGAGACAGGATCACGCACCCGTAGCGAGTGTACTGATTGATCCGGCGCCTGCCCGCTTCGCCCTCTTTCTGAATCTGCTCCAGCTTCGGAACGACCACCGTGAGGAGCTGAATGATGATCGACGAGCTGATGTAGGGCATGATGCCGAGCGCGAAGATCGACATCTTCTCGAGCGCGCCGCCCGAGAACATATTGAACAAGCCCAGGAACGTGCCCGACGATTGGCTGACGATCTTGCCCATCACCGCTGCATTCACGCCCGGCGTCGTTACGAACACACCAATCCGGTACACCGCCAGGAGCGCCAGCGTGTAAAACAAACGCCGACGGAGCTCCGGGATCTTCGTCATATTCTGGAAGCCAGAGGCCATTTACTTCCTCCTGCTCTGCTCGGCAGTTCGCCGCTCAAGAGCCGTGGTATCAAGCGAACCCTTGCTGATTTGGCTCCTAGGCTGCACGCGACGCCTCCGAGCAGAACCAAAGCTCTGCCCAGCAAGCGACACTGTGCTACCCACCTTGTTAGCCATTGGGCAATTCGGCGCGCCCGCCCTTTTTCTCGATCTTCTCTTTGGCGCTCGCCGAAAAGGCATCGGCTTTGACCACAAATTTCTTCGTCAGCTCGCCGCCACCGAGAATCTTGATCTGCTTGCAGCGACGAGGCACAAGCCCGACCGCCTGAAGCTCACCAATCGTCACCGTGCCCGCTTCGAAGCGCTCGTCGATGTCCGAAAGGTTGACCGCGAAAATCTCTTTGCGGAAGATGTTCTTGAAGCCCTTCTTGGGCAAACGCCGCTGCATGGGCATCTGGCCGCCTTCAAAACCGAGGCGAGCGCCGTGGTGACCCGTGCGGGCCTTCTGGCCCTTGACACCTTTGCCTGACTGCTCGCCAGTTCCGGAACCGGGGCCGCGGCCAAGCCGCTTGCGGTTCTTCGTCGCCCCGCGCGGACCTTTCAAAGATTGTAACGTCGTACCCATTCTGGATCCTTTCGGAACTTCTCCGCAGACTACTCCGCGGCTTCGACCTTAACCAAGTGCGAGATCGTCCGTATCATGCCGCGAACTGCGGGATTGTCCGGAAGAATGACTGTGCGTCCAAGCTTGCCAAGCCCCAGCTTGGCAGCCGTCAGCTTGTGAGGCTCTGGACGGTTGATGCCGCTGCGGACCAGTGTGACTTTCAGCTTCGTTGCCATGATTTACCGATTTACCCTGCTGCCAATATCTCGTCCAGACGCTTACCGCGCAGCGAAGCAACTGCCTCACCGCTGGACAGACGCTTGAGAGCGTCAATCGTAGCGTGAATGACATTGTGCGGATTCGAGGTGCCAATGCACTTGGTGAGAATGTCCTGCACGCCGGCAACTTCCAGGACCGGTCGGACCGCGCCGCCCGCGATGACTCCCGTACCAGCGCTCGCCGGACGGAGCACAACCGTGCCTGCACCAAAGGTTCCCTTGACCTCGTGCGGAATGGTCGTTCCGGAAAGCGGAATCTTGAACAGGTTCTTCTTGGCCTGCTCGGTCCCTTTGCGAATTGCTTCTGGAACTTCGTTGGCCTTGCCTAGGCCGGCTCCGACGTAGCCGTGCTGATCTCCCACGACGACCAATGCGGAGAAAGAGAATCTCCGTCCACCCTTGACGACCTTCGCGACGCGGTTGATGAACACCACGCTGTCGACCAGCTCGCCGACTTCTTCGTAGTTAATAGCCATTCTTGCTCCTAGACCTCGATGCCTTTGGTACGCCCTAGAACTTCAGCCCAGCCTCACGCGCGCCCGTCGCAACGAACGACACGCGGCCGTGATACCGATAACCGGCGCGGTCGAAAACGACCTGAGAAATGCCCTTCTCCATACACTTCTTCGCCACGAGCACGCCGACCTGCTTGGCGCGGTCGCTCTTCTTGCCCTTGAGGGCGTCCGCCGCGGGATCCTTCTTCGCGGGAAGGTCCGACGCGGAGAACAGGGTCTTCTTGCTCAGATCGTCGATGACCTGAACATAGATATGCCGGGCGCTGCGATAGACAACCAAGCGCGGCCGCTCGGCGGTACCGGAGAGGCGCTTGCGCAGCGAACGGTGCCTGCGTCTACGCGAATCGAATTTGCTCTTGCTGGCCATGACTATCCTTTTCGAAATTCTTCCGATGACCCGATGGCCTATCCGCCCGAACCACCGGTCGCAGCGGCCTTACCGACCTTCTTCTTGATGACTTCTTCGGCGTACTTCACGCCCTTGCCCTTGTAGGGCTCCGGGGCGCGCAGCTCGCGAATCTTGGCGGAAGTCTGCCCCAGCTCATCCTTGTCGTTCGACGTCAAGATGAGACGGTTCTTGTCCACTTTGGCGGTGACTGACTTCGGCAGCTTGAAGACGATGGGATGAGAATACCCAAGCGCGAAGGTGACTGCGTTGCCAGAAACCTCGGCGCGGTAACCGACGCCGTTGATTTCGAGCTCGCGCGTCCAACCTTCGGTCACGCCCTTGACCATATTGGCCAGGTGGGCGCGAACGAGACCGTGCTTGGCGCGATTCTCGCCTGAGTCATCAGCGCGGCTGACGACGGCCTTGTCACCCTCGATCTTGAGCGAGACGCCCGACGGCATCGCCTTGGCAAGCTCACCCTTCGGTCCTTTGACCGAAAACTGGCCGGCCTTCTGTGAAACCTGAACACCCTTCGGGAGCGGCACAGGCTTACGTCCGATACGTGACATTTACCAAACCTCGCACAGCAGCTCGCCACCGACGCCCGCCTTGCGAGCGGCTCGGTCGGTCATCAGACCGCGAGACGTTGACAGAATCGCGACGCCGAGGCCCGAACGAACCTTGGCGATATTCTCGCACCCGACGTAGACACGCTGCCCAGGACGCGAGCGACGGCGCAGGCCGGTGATGGCATTCGCACCGGGCTCGGCCCAGCGCAAGCGCACGATTATTTCGCTGTGACCGTCGAAGCCAGGCCGCACGTCGTAGCCCTGGATGTAGCCTTCTTCCTTCATGACCTCGGCAAGGCGAACCTTGAGAGTGGAAGACGGGCAGGTCACGTCGGCTCGGCGAGCGAGAATTGCGTTGCGAATACGGGTGAGGAAATCAGCAATTGGATCAGTCATGGCGCCTACCAGCTCGACTTGATGACTCCGGGGATATCACCGCGGAGAGAGAACAATCGGAAACAAATACGGCACAGCTCGAACTTGCGGTAGTAACCGCGAGAGCGGCCGCACTGCTTGCAGCGGCTGTGCTTGCGCACTTTGAATTTCGGTTCTTTACGAAAGAGATCGACCGTCTTCGCCATGTTCGCTAGCTCCTAAACGGCATTCCAAGGTGGCGCAACAGAGCGCGACCTTGCTCGTCGGTGCGCGCGGTGGTGGTAATGGTGATGTTCATACCTTTGGGCTTCTCCAAATTCTCGGAACTGATCTCGGGAAAAATGTTTCCCTCGCGGACGCCCAGGGTGTAGTTGCCTCGTCCATCGAAGCCCTTGGGTGACACGCCTTTGAAGTCGCGGACCCGCGGAAGCGCGAACGTGATCAGGCGATCCAAGAACTCGTACATACCGTCGCGACGGAGCGTCACCATGGCGCCGATTTTTTGACCGCCGCGTAGCTTAAAAGCGGCGATGGCCTTCGACGACTTGGTGACAACCGGCTTCTGTCCGGTAATCGCCGTCAGGTCCTCGACCCCACTATCCAAAATCTTCGGATTCGTGATGGCCTCGCCAAGACCCATGTTGACCGTGATCTTGGTCATCCGCGGAGCCTGCATGACGTTCTTCAGACCCAGCTCGGCAATTAGCTTGGCGCGAACTTCGGCCTCGTAGATCTTGCGCAGCCGAGCCGGCTCACTTCGCTTGACCTTCTCGGTCGCAAGCTCGGTCTTGGCGCCAGATCCTTTGCTGGCGTCTCGGCCCTTGCCGCCTTTTCCACCCGCGCGAGGCGCCTTCTTTTCGGCACCTTCCGCCGACCCTTGGGCCGGCTTCGCGGCTTTCTCTGCCTTCTCGGCTTTTTCTTTTTCGTCAGCCATCGTCAGTGTTCCTTCGTATCCGCAGAGGCTAGGCCATCTCGAAGAGGCTTCCGCACTCCACACAGACCCGCCGCTTCTTCTGTCCTTCGCGAATCTCCGCTTTTGCGCGGCGGCCCTGGCCGCACTTACCGCACCACAAAGCAACGTTCGACATCGCGATCGTGCCTTCCTTCTCCAGAATGCCGCCGCGCGGATTGGCCTGCGTCGGCTTGGTGTGGCGCTTGACCATGTTCACGCGCTCGATAACCACGCGTCCCTTTTCGGACACCACGCGCAGAACGCGGCCGCGCTTGCTCTTCTCTTTTCCAGCAGTAACGACAACTGTGTCGCCCTTGCGAACGTGCATTACAGGACCTCCGGCGCGAGCGAGATGATTTTCATGAACCGCTTGGCGCGCAATTCACGGGCAACCGGCCCAAAGATATGGGTTCCGATGGGCTCGTTGTCCTTGTCGACAAGAACGGCCGAGTTCGAGTCGAACCGAATGTACGAACCATCCTGGCGCGACACTTCCTTCTTGGTGCGCACGATAACGGCGCGCGCTACTTCGCCCTTCTTGACCTTGGAATTTGCAATCGCTTCCTTGATGGAAACGATGATGACATCGCCCAAGGATGCGTATTTTCGCTTGGTGCCGCCCAGCACGCGGATGCACATGATCTTCTTGGCACCCGAGTTATCGGCTACGTCGAGGGTTGTCGTCGTCTGAACCATTGTAAACCTGCCGTCCTCTGTTGAATGAAGTCAGGCCCTAGGCCTCCTGCGGTCGCTCCAGCAGGCGTTCTACGCGCCAACGCTTCTCGCGCGAGAGCGGACGGGACTCGACGATCTCCACGCGGTCGCCAACGCGATATTCGTTCTTCTCGTCGTGGGCCTTGTACTTCGACCGACGGGTCATGTACTTGCCGTACTTGGCATGCGACAGACGACGCTCGACCAGGACCACGCGGGTCTTATTCATCTTGTCGCCCACCACGACGCCAATCAGCTTGCGCTTGGAGCTTTGGGGACGACCAACTTCCGCGATTTTCGCGGTGTCTGCCGATGTTGCGTTCTCTTGGGCCACGGCTTATTTCTCCTTGCCAGCTGCCACTGCCGACGCCTTGGACTTCTCGGCGAGCACGGTGCACACCCGAGCGATATCGCGACGCGTGTTGCGAATCGCCATGGTGTTCTCGATTTGGTTGGTGTTGTGCTTGAGGCGGTGCTGGAAGAGATCCTCGCGCAGCTTGGCCAGCGTGCGCTCGATCTCGGCCGTCTCGTTCCCGCGAAGATCCTTCGCTTGAATCTTGCTTTTCATAGGACCTGCTCCCGGCCAATCACCCGCGTGCTCACGGCGAGCTTGTGCTTCGCCAAGTGGAAAGCCTCTTTGGCCAGATCGGCAGAGACGCCTTCCAATTCGTACAGGACGCGGCCTGGACGGACCACGGCCACCCATTCTTCCGGGGTGCCCTTTCCCTTACCCATGCGGGTTTCGGCCGGCTTCTTCGAAATCGGCTTGTCCGGGAAGATGCGAACGTACAGCTTTCCGCCGCGCTTGACGTGACGGGAGATCGCGGTACGAGCCGCTTCGATCTGCCGAGCCGTCACGAAACCGCAGGACAACGCCTGAAGGCCGAACTCGCCGAAGGACACGCTGGTGCCGCCTTTGGCAACACCACGCATCTTGCCCTTCTGTTGTTTGCGCCACTTGACTCTATCGGGTGCTAACATGACTTCCTCTCGTCGCTGTCGTCTTTTTCGCCTGTGTCGTCGCTATCGACTAAGCGAGACGACCTGCCCGCTGGGGCAAAACCTCGCCCTTGAAGATCCAGCACTTCACGCCGATGGCGCCGTACGTGGTGTGCGCTTCGGTCGTTCCGTACTCGATGTCTGCGCGAAGCGTGTGCAGTGGCACGCGCCCCTCGTGGTACCACTCGTAGCGCGCCATTTCGGCGCCGCCCAGGCGACCGGAGCACGCGAGGCGGATGCCCTTCGCTCCGAACTTCATCGCCGTCTGCACGGCCTTCTTCATGGCGCGGCGGAAAGCCACGCGGCGCTCGAGCTGGGTCGCCACGTTCTCGGCGACGAGCTGTGCATTGGTCTCGGCCTTGCGAACTTCCTGGATATTCAGGAAGACTTCGCTGGTGGTGAGCGCCTGCACTTCCTTCTTGAGCGTCTCGACACCGGCGCCGCGCTTGCCGATGACGATGCCCGGGCGCGCGGTGTAGATGTTGATCTTCACCTTGTTGGCGGCGCGCTCGACCT
>CAZTTW010000277.1:0-6346 GCA_964616265.1 uncultured Myxococcales bacterium
TCGGAGGCATCGGCAAGAACCAAAGCCGCAAGTTCGACAAGGCAACATCGGTGAACGTGACCTTCGACGACATCGCGGGGCTGAAGGCGGCCAAGTCGGACTTGCAGGAGATCGTGCAATTTCTCAAGGAGCCCGAGCGGTTCCAGCGTCTCGGCGGAAAGGTCCCGCGCGGGGTGCTCCTGGCCGGGCCGCCAGGTACGGGCAAGACACTGTTGGCCCGCGCCGTGGCCGGGGAATCAGGCGTCCCCTTCTTCTCCATCAGCGGCTCGGAATTCATCGAAATGTTCGTGGGACTGGGGGCGGCGCGCGTCCGCGATCTATTCAAGGAAGCCAAGAAGAGCGCGCCCACCATCGTGTTCATCGACGAAATCGATGCGGTGGGGCGTTCGCGGGGAACCGGCCTTGGCGGCGGCAACGACGAGCGCGAACAAACGTTGAATCAATTGCTGTCGGAAATGGACGGGTTCGACCGCACGGATCTGGTCGTGGTGATCGCTGCCACCAACCGTCCCGACGTTCTGGATCCGGCACTGTTGCGACCGGGCCGCTTCGACCGCCGCATCCTGGTCGACCGACCCGAGTTGGCCGCGCGCAAGGCGATTCTGGCCGTGCACACCAAGGGCAAACCGCTTGCAGCCGACGTCAAGCTCCAAACCATCGCCGAGAACACGCCCGGCTTTTCCGGCGCGGATCTGGCCAATCTGGTCAACGAGGCCGCGCTCTCGGCCACGCGCAAGGGCGGCGACAACCTAACCTCCGACGATTTCGCCGAGGCCTTCGACAAGATCGTTCTCGGTGACCCGCGCGAGGCGAAGCTGGATGCCAAAGAAAAGCGACGTGTCGCCGTTCACGAAGCCGGCCATGCCATCGTCGCGAGCTTCTCACCCGAGGCCGAACCGCTTCACCGCGTGACCATCATCCCGCGCGGAATGGCGCTGGGCGCGACGCAACAGAGTCCGGGTGCCGATCGCCACTTGATGGCGCAGGCAGAGCTCGAATCCCGACTGTGCGTGCTGATGGGTGGCTACGCCTCCGAACGTCTGATCTTGGGCAGCATCTCGACGGGCGCCGAGAACGACCTCAAGGAAGCCACGCGGCTGGCTTCGCACATGGTGGCCCACTACGGGATGAGCGAGCGGTTGGGTCCGGCGTACTACGAGCATGAGGCCGAGCATCCATTCCTTGGCCAACGCATGGGGAGCGATAGCGGGACGAGCCCCTCGACCATCGGCGTGATCGAAGAGGAGGCTCGCCGGATCCTCGGACACGCGCTGGAAGTGGCCAGCGCGCTGCTGACCAGGCAAAGAGCGGAGTTGGATCGTTTGGTCGCGGCATTGCTCGAGCACGAGACACTGGAACGCGAAGAGCTAGCCACAATTCTTGGGTCGGCCGTCGGCGCGAGCTCCGCGCACGCCTAAGGCGCGTCGCGAAGATCCATGAGGGTCCGCCATAGCGTAACCGTTGCCGGACACTCATAGGCGCGATTCGTGCAAGATAGGATAATCTGCACCACTCGTGCTCAGGCAAAGGGGAGACAGTAGCGATGCTGAACCAAGTTTTGCGTATCGGTAAAGGCCTGCGGAACATGGGTTTTCTACCGTCGGTGGTGTACAAGATACATCGGGCTCTCACGTGGCTTCTACACGGAGCTCGCCCCTACACCCTGAGGTCCCGTTACGCCAAGTACCCGCTTTATTGTCGACCGCGTACGACCGACGTGAAGGTGTTCTCGCAAATCTTCGTCGGCCGCGAGTATCGGTGCCTGGACGATATCCGCAACGCCAAGCTTATCGTCGACTGCGGTGCAAACGTCGGCTACTCATCCGCCTATTTCATGAGCGCGTACGAGGGCGCGCACGTCATCGCCATCGAGCCCGACCCGGGCAATTTCGACGCTCTCGTGAAGAATTTGCAGCCGTTTGGCGATCGCGTGCAGACCATCCGATCTGCCATTTGGCCCGAACCCGTCGATTTGGTGTTCGCAGAAGATACGCGCGGCGAAGGTCGCGAGTGGGCCAGAAGCATGCGCATCGCCAGGGAGCACGAAACGGACACCATCAAGGGAATCGATCTTTCGACGGTGCTCGAGAATTCCGGCCACGATCGGATATCCATCCTCAAGATCGACATCGAGGGCGGAGAATCGGCTGTGTTCTCCCGCGGCTACGAAAAATGGCTTCCACAGGTTGATTGCCTGGTCATCGAGCTTCATGGCCCCGAGTGCGAGACCGTCTTCCATCGAGCTATTGCGGGGTACGGCTTCGCGGTCACGTCGTGCGACGAGCTGACAGTGTGCAAACGCACGAACAGACAAAGCTGACAGTCTCCGACGAATGAGACTACGGCGAAGCTTCCATGGCCTGTTTCAGCCGCGCAAATTGGTTTACCAGTTCTCCGAGCAAATCCGCGACCGTTGCGAGATCGCCGGCCTTACTTGCCTCCTCTAGCTTCAAGGCCACATTTCTCAAGACATCGCCACCTACCGCAGCGGCGGCGCCCTTGATGGTGTGGGCCTGTCGTTCCGCGCCTTGCGCATCGCGGGCCTGCAAATAGGATTTCAGACTTTCAATCTGTTTGGGGATGTCGCCCAGAAATCCAGCTACGACTTCGCGAGCGAGGGGCCGATCGCCCATCACCCGCCGAAGAAGTGCGGCCTGGTCGAAGACCATGACATCAAGATACGTGTTGGCTGCGGCCGCAGCCGGAAGCGAGCGTCCGCTCTGCGGGGCATCGGATTCGGCAGGCCCCGGTGTGGCGAGCCACTTCTTGATGATGCGTGCCAGGCTTTCTGGCGTCACCGGCTTCGCAATGTAGTCATCCATGCCGGCTTCGAGGCAGCGCCTTCGGTCCTGCTCCATCGCAGAAGCAGTCATCGCAATAATCGGAACGCCACGATTGCGAGCTCCGCCGTCCGCAGAACGAACCATGCGCGTGGCTTCGAGTCCATCCATCTCAGGCATCTGGACGTCCATCAAGACCATTTGGTAGGGAATATTCCTCAACGCCGCCGTCGCCTCTCGGCCATTGGTCACTACGTCGGCCTTGAGCCCCAGCTTGCGTAAGATCGCGAGAGCGACTTGTTGATTGGTGAGATTGTCTTCGGCCAGTAGGACACGCGTATTCCTCCAGACGAGCTCGTTCAAGACATGAGGGGCGGACGACTGTTGCCGTGGTGTCGAGCCAACTCCCCGAGGCGTGACCAGGCAATCGAAGAGCGCAGCCTGCTGTATCGGCTTGACGAGCTGTGCGGCGAACCCCGTCTCCTTGAGGCGACTGTCGTCCCATCGTTGCGCCGAGGTGGTCATCAAGACCAGCGCCACGCCCGCGAATCGTTTTTCGCACCTCACAATTCGTCCCAGGGCCTCGCCGTCCATGCCGGGCATCTGCAAGTCGATCAGGAGCGCGCGGAAAGGCTCTTTTGATAGGAGCGATTCGTAGAGAAGCCGTACCGCCGCCAGACCATCGGCGGCTTCCACAACTGGCATTCGCCAGCGCGCAATCTGCGCCACGAGGGCCTCTCGAACATTGGGATTATCGTCGACCACCAGCACGCGAGCGGTGCCCAGTCCTTCGGGCAAGTGTTGTTGCGGATTGGGACCCAGCGCCTGCTTTGCGAAATGGGCGGTGAACCAGAACTCCGAACCTTGTCCCACCTCGCTGCGAACGCCGATTTGCCCGCCCATGAGCTCCGTGAGTTGCTTCGAGATGGCCAGCCCTAAGCCGGTTCCACCGTACTGACGTGTCGTGGAGGCATCGACTTGCGTGAATTTCTCGAACAGCGATCCAAGTCGGTCCGCCGGTATTCCAATTCCAGTGTCGCTGACCGAGAATCGAAGACTCACCTCGCGCGAGCTCTCTTGCTCCAGGTTCACTCGCATCATCACATCGCCCGTGCTGGTGAACTTGAGCGCGTTACCTGTGAGGTTGAGCAGAATCTGGCGCAAGCGCCCCGGATCGCCACACAAGTGCGACGGAACGTCCGGAGCGATGAAATGGACGAACTCGATCGCTTTTTCTTCGGCACGCAGCCCCATCAAGGCCGCCACGTCGTCGAGCAAAACGCGCAGGTCGAACTCGAGATTTTCCAGCGTGACCTTGCCTGCCTCGATCTTCGAGAAATCGAGAATATCGTTGATCAACGCCAGCAAGGACTCGCCGCTGGCGCGGATGGTCTCGGCGTAGGTCCGCTGTTCTGCGGTCAGTTCCGTTTCCAATAGGAGGCCGGTCATGCCAATCACGCCGTTCATGGGCGTACGGATCTCGTGGCTCATATTGGCAAGAAACTCACTCTTGGCGGCGTTGGCACGTTCCGCTTCCAAGGCAATCTCCCGCGCCGCTGCGCTCTGTATCGCCAAAGCCGCGTTGATTTCACGCAAAGCCTCGTCGGCGTGCTTTCGCGCGGTGATGTCCTGATGGGTACCGTACATGAGCAGCGGCTTGCCATCGGCGGTCCGACTCATCAGGGCCCCACGGTCGTGCACCCAAATCCATCGCCCATCTTTGTGCCTTACCCGGCACTCGCATTCGTAATAATCGAGCTCGCCTCTGAAGTGCCTTTCGAGCGCCGCCCACCCGGCCTTCCCGTCCTCGGGATGAACCAGCCTTAGCCACGTGTCGATGGAGACCGGCGCCAGCTCGTCTAGTGTGTAACCGAACATCTCGGCCCAACTGTCGCTGAACACGGCTTGCCCCGTCTCGACATTCCATTCCCAAGTCCCGACGTTGGTTGCGCGGATGATACCAGCAAGCCGCTGCCGTTCTTGTTGTAGGGCTGCCTCCACTCGTTTTTGCGCAGTGATGTCCACCGTTCGGGTCAGAAAGTAGGATCGCCCGAGGCGGCTGATGATGTCGCCCGACAGAAGGCCATCGAGGAGCGATCCGTCCTTGCAGCGAAATTGAATCTCGACATCTGCAATGCGCGCCCCACACAGAATCCTTTCCACCAACGCAGTCTGCTGCTCAGGCCGTGGGAAGAGGCCGAGCTCAGAAGATGTCTTGCCAATGAACTCGTCTCTCGAATAGCCGAGTTTCGCAAGAGAAGTGGCGTTGACATCCACGAAGCGTCGGTCGGGGAGCGAGAGAATCGCCAAGAGTGAAGAACTGTTGCGAAACAGACCTTCGAAGAGAGCTTCGACCGCCCGCTCGGAGATCGTCTCATTCAGGGGTTGCGGCGAACAGAAGAAGCCCTCCGGCATGATGTGCGACCCGTCCTACTCTTTTCGGCAGTTCGCAAGGGATCTCAAGGTGGCAGCAGGCCAAGTTGATGCAACTGCATCATCAGCTTGGACCTTTCCACTGGCTTGACGACGTAGGCGTCACACTGGCCGCGAAATGCATCCATGATGTTGCGGTAGTCGCTCAGGCAAGTAGTCATGACAACCTTGGCCCCGTTCCCGAGCAAGATTCCGTGCTCCTCCTCGAGCTGTCGGAGATTGTGCAAGACGGCTTGTCCGTCGAGTTTCGGCATCATGATGTCGAGACAAATGAGCTGGTAGGGCGAATTCTCATCGAGCGACATCTTCACGGCGGCCAAGGCCTCTTCGCCATCCACGGCGACATGCGCCTCCCCGAAAGGCGCCAGGAATTTTTGCAACAGGAGACGCGAGGTAAAATCGTCCTCGACCACCAAACACCGAAGGCCTTCTGTCACGTTCTTGGCTGATGGCGGGACCACCGACTTGGCAGCGTGGGCCTGCCGATCCGCTTCCGAGAGAGATACCGGCAAGGTAGGATCGAAAATCTCGTTTCCTAGGGCCTGCGCATCGAGCGGCGAGGCCGCAAGCAGGAGAAGAACCGTCTCTCGCTGCTTCGGATCGATGTCCGCAAAAGCCGGTCTTTGTGCGATCAGCACACCGATCCCGGAGATGTCTTCGTAGATCGGAAGAGTTTCGTACATCTCCTTCGTGATCGCACTGAGAATGGACTTCTCGACGAGGTAGAGGTGCTGGCCTTGGGCGATAGCCGTGCGAAGTCTCGCCGCCTCGTCTGGCAGAAGGTCAAAGGGCAGTCCCGCGTGCCCCTGTACCGCCTGATCCTTGGCACCATCCTGGACGGAATTCCACTTGGCGGCCAGATCGCGAAGCGCGCCGTCGGATTGCGCGCTCGGCTCACCCGCGCGCGAGATCTGGTCCAACGAGGCAAAGGCGAGGTCGAAGAGCTCAGAGGATATGGTCAGTCGCCCCTCACGAAGGGCGACGAAGGCCGTTTCCATGGCGTGCACCGCCTGCGCAGCTTCGGTCCGATCGGCCATAGATAGGGAGCCCTTGAGCGAGTGGGCTTGGCGCAAGATCAGGTGCAACGCCTCGATGGTTGCCTTGCCCTCGCTGTGGGCCTGCTCGAGCGCCAT
>CAZTTW010000278.1:0-6335 GCA_964616265.1 uncultured Myxococcales bacterium
TTCCACAACCACTCGCGCAGTTGCTCGTGGCACAGCTCGATGCGCTCCCGCCCCAAGGCACCGCCGGCATGCACCAGACGATGGCGGAGCAGCTCGGCGACCGCGTGGCTGAAGCTCTCGGGTGCAAGCTCGCTGGCCGCTTGCACGGCCACCTCGGGAACCGGCGCGCCCACTGTCGCGGCCAGATCCAGCACGGTACGAGCGCTGGCTCCCACGCGTTCCACACGATCGCGCAGGAGGTCTCCGAGCTTCAGGTTCGAAGGCTTGAGCTCGCGAGCCAGGACGTAACTGGCCAATTCCTTGATGAAGAGGGCGTTTCCCTGCGTGGTCTCGGCCAAAGGCTCGAGCTCGGGCATCGACTGGTGATCGCTCGCGAAAACCGATTGCAGGAGAGCTAGCGTCGCCTCTCGATCGAGACGCGGCAGATCTATTTGAACCCTGCGGATCGCCCGATCGAGCCAGTCGGCACCACTACCGCTAGCCCTGCGATCGGTTCCGAGAAACATCATCCGAGGCAACCTGCTGTCGGACAGCAACGCGGAAAACATGGCCAGGCTGTCGTGATCCGCCCACTGCAGATCATCGACGAAAATCACGAGGGGACTCGCCCCTGTGATGACCGCAAGCAATTCGCGCAGCCCATCGAGGACGCGATTGCGCAACTCGTGCGGATCCGAAGGGACGTCTACCGCACCGACGACCGTTGCTTCGGGGATCTGCTCCAGCGCTGGGAACAGGTGGCGCAGAATAGGCGCGATGTCCGGAACCAGGACGGCTCGTTGCTCGAAAGAAAGCTGGCCAACCTGCCGAGCGAGCTGATCAATCACGCCGTCGAGAGCCTTGAAAGGGAGATACTCGCGTTCGTAGCAACGAGAGGCGACGACGGTGCCCGCCTGCTCGGCAGCGAGGCCATCGAGGAAGTGGCGGCAAAGCTCCGTCTTGCCGATACCCGGCTCACCCGCAACAAGAACGGCGAGCCGCGCACCCGCGACAACCTCGGAGAAAGCCGACCGTAAGGTCGCGATAGGACCGGACCTACCGATCAGAGGCGTCACCCCCGCCTGGCCCTGCCCCGGGCCCCACACCGGAATCGGCGGACCGCCCAGGGCAGCCAAGACAGCGGTCACGTCTGGTCGTTGGTCAGGCGCCCGCGCCAGCAAGTTTTCACAGAGGTTGGCGAGTGTCGGTGGTACATCGGGTGCGAGCTGGCGAACCGGTACCGCCTCTTCGTGCTGCTTCCGGTAGAGAATTTCGTAAGACTGTCCGTCGAAGGGCAAGCCCCCGGTCAGTACCTCGTAGAGCATCACGCCGAAGCTGTACCAATCGGTGGCCGAACTGATGGGATCGGATATCGACTGCTCTGGCGCGATGTAGGCCGGAGTGCCGGCGCCGAGAAATGTCGTTCCTGCTTCACACTTGGTGGCGAGGCCGAAATCGAGAATAACGACTCGTCCGTCGCGGCTGACCAGCACATTGGACGGCTTGATATCGCGATGAACTTGCCCGGTCGCATGGATGGCCGCCAGTCCCTGGGCGAGCTGCGAGAACACCTCACACACGCGGGCTCGGTCCCGCTGGCCGGCCTGGCCGCGCAAGTACGAGCGCAGATCGGTACCCTCGACCATCTCCATGGTGAAGAACCAGCGCTCACCGTCGGAGAAAAGATCGCCAAACCGAACTACGTTTCGGTGGCGGAGGTTTGCCGCTGCACGAAATTCTTTCTTGAAGCGACGGAGCAGGTTCGGTTCCAGCCCCGGAAGTAGCTTGAGCGCGACGCGAATGCCGAGCTCGCGGTCCTCGGCCTCGTAGACGACGCCCATACCTCCCTGCCCCAAGAGGCGAACCAGTTGAAAACGCTCCGTCCCGCGAAATCGGACCGCACGGACTTCGCTGGGAGCTTCCGCTCGAAGCATATGGCTACCTACGCGGCGTAGGTTCGGCCCAGCTCCACACTTTGTCAAGAAGCGGCGGCGGGTATTGGGGCCACGGCTCAGTTCGCAATCGCTTGCCCCTCGCCCTTGGACTCAACATCTGCCAGGGTCAGGCGGCCGCACGGCTTGAGCTTCTCGCCATTGATCAAATCGACAGGCGAGGTGTAGCAGGGCAGCTGGTCCGTGAATCTCCGACGTTAGGCAAAGGTATCCGTCGCGTATCGCGCGAAGGAAGGCCAGGCTAATTCTGCTCCCGCCGGGCTTCGGCGGTTGCTGGGGCTTCCACGCACGAGCAGACTTGAAGTAACGAGATGATCACACGCTTGGTGGAACCATTCGAGATCGAGGTGGCAGCGCTAAGCGATACCGGCAGCGAGCGTGGCCACAACGAAGACCACTGTGGCAAATTCGTGAAGAGCAAGACCAGCGCTCTCGTGGCGGTAGCCGATGGCATGGCGACCCTCGAAGGAGGCGACCTGGCCGCCCAACGCGCGGTGCTCGGGCTCGTGCGCTCGTTTCGCGAGTTGGCGCCAGGCATGACTCAGGCGCAGCGTCTCGTGCGCGCGGCCCGCAACGCCAACTACGAACTTTACGACATGGCTGTGGTGGTTCCCCAGTTGCGCGGCATGAGCACGACGCTCACGGCGGTGGCAGTTGACGATGGTGATATGACTGCGGTCCATATTGGCAACAGTCGCATCTACTTAATCCGTGACGGCTATATCAATCAGCTCAGCAAGGATCACACGGCGGCGGCACAAGCCATCGAAGAGGAACGCGAGGTACCGCCCGGCGGACACGACATCCTCACCCGCTGCCTGGGACGCGAGCTTATCGTGCCCATCGATCTGTTCGAGATGGAGCTGGTCCGCGGCGACGCCCTGTTGCTTTGCACCGACGGTCTTTACCGGGTCTTCGAAGACATGGAAATGGCGCGACTGATCGAAGGCCTGGACGCCACGACTGCTTGCCGCAAGCTGATTGACGAAGCCAACGCGGTCGGGACTCTGGACAACGTAACGGTAGCCGTCGTGCGCGTCCTGGGAGAAACGCCCGAACCGCGCCACTAGCGGCGCGTGCGCGATCCCCTGGCGCAGCCCCGCCCGGCGGGTCACACTGAGGCTCGTAGAAGAAACGCTTCGCCGAGGAGAATCGCCATGGCCGTTGGTTGGGCTCAGGATGGAGCCGTGCAGGACCAAATCGATGCGAGCGTCGAAGACGCCGTCGCACAGGCAAGGAATGGCCTGCGCAAGGGCGAAAGCCTCACCCATTGCGAGGAGTGTGGCGAGGAGATTCCCGAAGCCCGCCGCAAGGCCGTCTCAGGCGTTCGCCGCTGTGTCGCCTGTCAGCCGGAAGCCGACGGTCGGTATGTCGAGCGCAGCCTTTACAACCGCCGCGGCAGCAAAGACAGCCAACTGAAGTAACCTCTTGGAGATCCGCATGCGCAAAATCTTCGTGTTCGACAACATCAGTGTGGATGGCCAGTTTTCCGACGCCGACGGCGGCGTGGGCTGGGCCAAGCGCGACGGCGACGAGCTTACCGAGTACGTCAAGCGCTCCCGCGGCGACATCAGCACGTACCTTTTCGGCAGGAGCACCTTCCAGATGTTCGCGTCGTTCTGGCCCACGCCTGCAGGCAAAGCGGCAAATCCCTACTTCGCCAAGCTCCTCAACGAGGGCGAGAAGATTGTCTTTTCGAAGACACTCACCGGCGCGGACTGGCAGAACACCACCATCGTGCCCATGGCCGACCGACAGAGCATCGAAGAGCTCAAGTCGTTGAAAGGCGGCGACTGTCTCATTTTCGGCAGCGGGCGCCTGGTACGCGATCTGACTTCGCAGGGCCTGATTGACGAATACCAGCTCGTATTGAATCCGGTAATCCTGGGCCAAGGTCAATCGCTTTTCGGCGCATTGCCTAGGACTGTCGAGTTGCGCCTACTCGAAGCCAAGCCGTTCAAGAACGGCACGGTGCTGCTGCGGTACCAGCCCGCCGAACGGCGCTAGGAAGAATGCGGCGGAGCTCGCCGCCGCCACGGCACGAGCGCGGGTGTTCGTTTCATGTGCTCGGCCCAAGCGGGATGGCGAGACAGCATGCGTCTGTCCATCCAGGGCACGCTGACCAAAACGAAAAGCAATGTGATCGCCAGTGCGCCGACCGCGGACCAAGCCCAATGCGGCTCAGCGGCGATGCCGAAGAGAAAGATTCCCCACCAAAATAGAACTTCACCGAGATAATTGGGATGACGACAGACGGACCACAGACCCGTGACAAGAATGTCTTCGGGACGGTGAGGTAAGCGGAGGTAGCGGCGGAGCTGAAGGTCGGCGATGGCTTCCACCACGATGGCGGCGCCGGTCACCAGCGTGGCAACAGCGTCGACCCAAGTGAATCCGGTCCGAGCGAGCGCGGGAAAGGCCGGCAGCATTCCGCAGAAGACCCACGCGGTGGGGAAGAGGTGAATCGAAAAGAAGCTCGCAGGCCAGTACAACCTGCCGGTCTTGCCGCGAATTTCGACGTAGCGAAAATCCTCGTCCGCGGGACCGCGCCAGCGCAGCGCCCAATTGGCGGTGAGACGCGCGCCCCAGAGAGCGAAGAGTGATATTACTATGATGTGGCGAAGCCTGATCCCGCCGGATGTCCAATAGATCGCGATGGGCAAGGGCGCCACGCTCCAGTACGGATCGTAGATGCTGGAATTGTCGAGCGCGACACTGAAGGCGAACACGACGATGGTTGCGACGAGATCGGCCACGGCCGCAACCAGGATTGGATGGCGACCCGCGAATGGCTGCGCCGCTGCGATCGCCGCAAATAGCGCAACAACATACGCAACCACAACGACGATTTGCCCTGCGCGTTTGGATGAAACGATGCGCATGCGATCACCCATAAAGCTTGCGCGTGGCGCGACCCATGATCCGAATCGCCATCCGGCGGGGAAAGAGGTGCGCCATCAAAAAGGCCGAAAATCGATAAAACCAGCCTGGCACGACACTCGGTCCGCGCCCGAGCGCCGCCAGCGTGCGCTCGGCGACGAAATTGGGATCGAGCAGTGGCACGCGACTTGGCCGCGGCTTCGACGATTCGTATCCCGGCGTGCGCGTGGCACCGGCGCGACAAACGACGACGTCCACGCCGCTTGCCGAAAGCTCGTCCCAAAGGGCTTCGCCAAGCACCGTGTTGAACGCCTTCGACGCCGCGTACGACGAAATCCACGGTCCGCCTTGCGCGCCAGCCGTGGAGCTCATGAGCACGATCCCGCCGCGACGGCGCGCCGTCATGGAGCGACCGAAGTGATGCGCCAGCACCAGCGGACCGCGACAGTTCACGTCGATCACGCGCAGGTGTTCATCGAGCGGCCGGTCGAGAAAAGCACCGATGGTGGAAAAGGCCGCGTTGTACACGACGAGCCCGACCTCGAGGTCCGCGGTGGCCGTTTGGACAAAGGTCAGCAGATCCGTCCGCGCCAGATCGGCGGCCAGAGTTCGCACATCGACCTTGCAGGTGGCGCGCAGAGTGGCGGCCAGACTGTCCAGCGCATCCTGGCGACGCGCGATGAGCACGAGGTTGATTCCCCGGCGCGCGAGCTGGCGCGCGAAGGCCTCGCCGAGGCCGACCGAGGCGCCGGCGATCACGGCCCATGGACCGTAGCGTTCGGGAAAGTCGCTCATGTGCTCATTCCCCTTTGCGCCACCATTTCTTCGCTGAAGGGATGCAGGCTAGAGCCCATGCGCCAGAGGATGAGCAAGGGAAAGACGATCCACGATGCGTTCGCGCTCACGACGATCCACGGTCGGGGCGACGCATGAACGCCGGCCAGCTCGTCGAACAGAATGATGATGACGTTGGCGAGCATCATGCCCGCCCAAACGAAGGACGGCGTTCGGATCCATTCGCGGCCGCGCGCAAAGGCGTAAATCGCCATCGCGTAGAACGGTCCGAAAAGAAGAACGTCAATCCAAATGGTGGCCCGGTACCAGGCGGGGCGCGCCCACAGGAGCGGATCGAATGTCCTCTCCCACCAATGAATCAGCGCCATGGCACCGCCGGGAGGCCATAACGCGCCGCTGACGTCCGCCGGGTCACGGATGAGGATCTGCTCGATGCTGATGACGTAACTGACGAAGAGCAGGTTGAAGACGAAGAAGCCGAGGAAGACAATATCGAGTCGCCGGCGAGAGAGAGGAACGGGCAGCCGCATGGCCGCACCTTAGCGAGCCAGCTCCGCTTTTGCCAGTCGTGCATCCAAAGAACGGCGGCGCCTACCCGCCCGGGAAAGCTATGCGTGCACCGTCAACGTTCGTTTCCTCCCTCAGCGCGAACAGCGACGGCGTAGCGTCCATTGCGTCTACGAAAGAAGTCTGGGTAACATCGCCCGAAGATCGCATGCTGACCATCGA
>CAZTTW010000279.1:0-6332 GCA_964616265.1 uncultured Myxococcales bacterium
GAGCTCGTGAGCGCGGAGAACTGGTCGACCACGATGACGTGCTTGCCGGCGTCGGTGCGCTGCTTGACGATTCCTGGAATGGCGTTGTTAAACGTCGTGACGGCGGCGGCCTGGGCAGGCAAGGGAATGATCTTGGCCACCACCACGAGTGCATCCGGAGCAGCCGCCACGATGTGGTCGATGAGCGCCCCCAGACGATCGGGCGCGCCACTGGCCTGGCCTAGATTCAGATCGTTGGTGCCAAGATGAACCAAGACGATGTTCGGTCCAAAGTCGGCGACCACCTTTTTGCCGGTGTAGTTGACGCCATCGTTGGTGGCCGTGGACTTCCCAGTGACGAGGTCGTCGTCCTGTTGAATGGTCCAGCCGCTGTGCCCCTCGTGCTTGGCGACCCACTTGGAACTCGAGCTTCCAAGCTTGGCAAGCGCGGTTGAATCGGGAGGATTACTAGTGTCGTAGCCGACGAAGGTGACGTTCTTCTGGTCGGTGGTCGTATGGGTGAAGAGCTTGATACGGTAGCCGCCCCCGTAGTTGATGCCCCAAGTGATGGAATCGCCCAGGGGCAAGATCTTGCAATCACCGCTCGCGGGACATGGGGCGAACACTCCTCCGTCGGCTGGACTTCCGCCACTGCCATTCATGCCGCCGGTCGCCGCGCCGCCACTGCCCGACTTCCCCCCCGAACCGTTGCCACCCAAGGCAGTCGCATCGTCCAGTCCCGCGTCGGAGCTGCCTGCCGAGCCATCCGGCAGCGTGCTCCCGCCACTGCCCGGGCTTCCGCCTGCTCCCCCCGCAGCACCGCCCGCCGAGATTCCCCCCGAGCTGGTATCGCCGCTCGCGCCCGAAGAGCCACCGCTGGCCTTGCCACCTGTGCTCGAGCTTCCTCCGCTCCCAGTCCTTCCGCCGAAACCCGCGCCACCGCTCCCCGTTTTTCCGCCGGAGCCAGCGCCGCCGTTTCCGTTGACCCCGCCCGCACTCTGAAGGCCCGGGCCACCATTCGAGCTCGAGCATGCGGCCAGAAGAATCGACATCAGAAACAAATGGACGGTGGATCTCATGTCTACAATTCCTTCGTTTGAGAGGCGGCAAAAAACCAAGTCTACCCCTTCAGTACTTTCCGATGCGCGAAAGTGGCTCACCCCTTGTCGCGCCGTCGTGGTGGTTTCTCACTCGTGCTTGCTTTTCGTCTGCCACCACGCGATCCAGCGCTGCCGGGCTTCTTCGCGATCGCGCTCGGGTAAGTCGTAGTGGTAGCCGAAGTATTCGCCCGAGATCTCGTAGAGCTCGCTCGAGGCTTGCAAGCGCAGCTCGGGATTGCGATGGGCGAGGGCTTCGAGCAACCATTCCACGCGCGACCGTCCGCTCATACGATTCCAGGCGTCGAGCCAACGCTTGGCTTTGCTGCCGAGGTCGTCGCAGGTCAGTTGCACCAGCGCTGCGTGCGCGGCATCTGCAACCTCGGGGCTGTCAGTTTCCAGCAGCTCGGCGATGGCCGGCACGGCGTTCTTGTCGCGCAGCTCGGCCAAGGCGCGAAGCGCGCCGCAGGCGGCGGTAATATCACTTCCGCCGGCTTTCTTTTGCAGCGTGTGGCGAAAGGCGACGACGCGTGGGTCTTGCAAGCGGCGGGACAAGCGGCGAAGCGCCGACTGTCTCTCGGCAGCCTCGCCGAGGCGCGCAGCGACCAGCAAGGTCTCGACCGGATCCACGCCAGGTGCGACGGGCGTAGGCGTTCGCAGATCCGAACGGCCGCGATCGCCGGTCAGCGCCCGTGCCGCCGAGGTGCCGACCAGCCTAGCCAGCAAGGCAAGGTAGCGGGGCGGAATCGGAAGGTCGTAGATCGCGCCGGCGTGGGCGCGAAAGCGCACCTCGCAAACCAGCGCGGGCTCGACCAGCACGGCATGCTCGGCAGACCACTTTACCATCGCGTCGTGGTCGTGCTCGGGGCGAACGAGCATGTAAAGGACGTCGGCCTGCTTGGCCCGCGGCACGGCGCCCATCCGCTGTGCGGTGCTGGCATCCAGCCAGATGCGTGCTCCGCGATCGGGCACGGCTTGCAGAACTTGCGGCGACGCGAGTGGAATGCCGATGATTTCGGCGAGCTGGCTGGTCAGGGTTTCTTCGTCGCTGGCACGCAATTCGAGCAGCGCCGTATCGAGCCCGCCGCCGTAGAGTTTTTTGCGTTGCTCGGCTTCGATGGCGGCGGCGCGGGTGACCACGCCCCGGCGGACCAGAGCCAAGGCAATCTCGGACAAGGGCATGCGCGAAGCTCCGGCCAAAAAGCGTTAGCGTTCGTCGAGGATGACGTAGGTGCAGGACAGGTGGTCGTGCAGAGCGCGGCGCTCGCGATCGAAAAGGCACCAGACGAAGCCGAGTCCGGCAAGACCCAAGGACAGCGCCATGGCAAGGAAACGCGCGCTGGCCAGCAGCGGGCCCGGCATGCGGCCGTGCGACGAAATCACGCGCAGGCCGAAGAGGCGCTTGCCCAGCGTTTGTCCCAGCACTCCGCCGAGGTAGATTTGGTAAAGCGCACTCAAGCCGAAAAGCAGGCCGATGGCGCCAACGGCCATGGGATTGCGATCGAGAAGGCCTGCCATGAGCAGATCCGGTCCCAGCTCTTTGAGCGTCGGGATGTGCACGCCGAGCGCGAAGGTCGCGCCTAAGCTGACGGCAATCGTAAGTGATACGACCAAGCCCACGTCGACGATGGCAGCCGCGAGCCGCCGCGGAAAGCCGGCGGCCCGTACGCGCAGAACTTGCGTTTGGCGACCACGGCTCTTCGTTTCCGTCATGTCCGACATGGCGAGCGCAGGGGTCGGTCGGGTCTCGCTGGGAGTGCCTGTCTCGTCGGCGACGGCGGCGTAGCTGGTCACGTGCATTATTCTGCGAAGGGTGCGCCCTGACCGCAAGTTTATTGCTTAAATCCGAGCAATTGCGGTTTCAGTCGAGCCCGCCCGCAGCGGCTTGGGCCAGTGCCACGGCCACTATGGCGGCGGTCTCGGTGCGCAAGATGCGCGGGCCGAGGCTGGTCGAGACAAAGCCGGCGCTGGATGCCGCGGCCACTTCCGCAGGCGAAAAGCCGCCTTCCGGGCCGACGAGCAGCACCACGGATCGCGGGCCATCGGCCAAGGCACGGCGGAAGGATCTTTTCTGCTCGTCTTCCCAAAGCAGGAGGCGCGCGCCTTCCTGCCCCGAGAGCTGCGCTAGCGCGGCCCCGAGCTCGGCGCACTCGTCGATGGCCGGAACATCGGCGCGGCCACTCTGGCGAGCGGCCTCTTCGGCGATGGTGCGCCAGCGACGATTTCGACCGGGTGGCGGCTTGACCATACTGAATTCCGTGTGCACTGGCACGATGCGCGCCACACCCAGCTCGGTCGTCTTTTGCACGATGAAATCCATGCGCTCGCCGCGCGGCACGGACTGCAGGAGCGTGATGGTGCAGGTTGGCGCAGGGAGGACATGCCGCTGGCCAAGCTCCACGTCCACCGAAGCTTTGCCGAGGGAGACAATCGTCGCGTCGACGGCGGCGCCGCGTCCGTCGAAGAGCTGCAAGCTCGCGCCAACCTCGAGTCGCAACACCTTGACCAGGTGTCGGTGAGCCGCTTCATCGAGCGAGGCACGAGCGCTCTGCAGTTTCTCAGGAGAAACATAGAGCCGGACCATCGCGACTTCCTAGCTGGCGGCGGAATCGTTGCGGCCGAGCAAGAGGCCGCTCCATTCGCCTTCGTCGGGCTGAGCGAGCAGCCGCAATCCCACCGAGGCGTACGCAGCGACGACGTCTTCCGTTTGCTCGCGCAAGATGCCGGATAGGATGAGGTAGCCGCCGGCAGCGAGATGCTTGGGCATCGTCGGCGCCAACGCGCACAGCACATCCGCCTGGATGTTGGCTAAGATCAAATCGAACGATTCGACGGTGTTGTCGAGCGTGCCGGTGAGAAGCCTCACGCTGGTCACGGCGTTGCGGGCGAAGTTCTCGCCGCTGCAATCGGTGGCTTCGGAGTCGTTGTCGATCGCCAAGCCCGCAGCACCTGGCCACAACCGCGCCGCCGCAATGGAGAGAATCCCCGAGCCACAGCCAAGGTCGAGGAACGTTCGGAGCTTGTCTCTCGTCTCTTTCACCGTTTCGGCCAGTCCAATTACCAGCCGGGTCGACGGATGCGCGCCGGTCCCGAAGGCGCGCCCGGGATCGAGGTCGATGATGAATTCACCGGGCGGCGCTGCGCCGGGATCCCAACTCGGGCGAACCGTGAAGCGAGGGCTGACTCGCGTGGCGCGAAAGAACTGCTTCCACACGTCTCGCCATTCGCTCTCGTCGGCCTGGCGCTCACGCACGGACACCGGATCGACCGCCATGCCTGCCGCCCGCAGGCTGGCGAGCGCGGTGTCGGCGGCTTCGAGCACGAAGCGCCGGTCATCCGGCTGGCAGAGCGCGATCACAGCCGTGCGCCCAGGCGCCGTAGCAAGCAGGGTGCCGGCATCGCGCAACTCCACACCTCCCACCAAAGGCCCGACCTCGGCCGCCAGAATCTCAGCGGCCTCGGCCTCGGTTTCAAACTGGATTTCGATCCAGACGCTCAGCGGATCACTCGCCTCTTGGCTTCCCGCCGACGCCGCTTCCTCGCCTCGCGGATCTTGCGCTTGCGCTTGACCGAAGGCTTCTCATGGTAGCGGCGACGCTTGATTTCTTGCAGGATGCCCTCCTTCGACATCTTCTGCTTCAGGATTTTCATCGCCTTTTCGATGGAATCCCGAACTTCAACTTCGAGGGGGCGTCCGAGCAGTGTCTCCAAGCAATCCTCCAGATGGGGCGGTCAGTTTTGTGAAGGGTGAGTATTAACCACTCTCAATAGCTGTGGTCAAGGTCCTCGTGCGCATCCGGCGCGTTACTCGAAAAGCCGTTTCGGTATGTTGGATTACGAAAAAAGTATTTACATTTACCAAATCGGATCGTATCCCATAGGCACGCAGGTTGTGAGAGAGCTCTGCGAACAGCGTTCTGTAGGACAGTTCGGAAGGAGAAGCGCCAATGATGGGGGCAAAGGTATTTACGGCCACTAAGGCGAAGGATCGCGATGAGCTCGGTGAGGTTCTGACTCGCTGGATTCACGATAACCCGAAGGCCCGTATCATCGACAAGGTGGTGACGCAGAGCTCGGATCGAGAGTTCCATTGTCTCAGCATCACCATCTTCTACGAGATGCAGGCGTAGCAACTTAGCGGTCGCTCCCACTGGGTGGCCGCACTTTACGCGTCACGGGTCGGGTAGGCAGCGATTCGTCGTCGTCTGGGGCTGGCCGAAGAGAATCGGCCAGCCAACTCACGTCGGGCGAAATCGTCTGTGCGCATGGGTTGCGTGCGATTTCGAGGACGCTCGTGCCATAATCGCGGGCGATGCGATTTGGTTTCCTCGTCAGGCAAGGCAATGCCGACGCCGAAGGCCTGGCTGTGGGCTTCGCGGCTATGCTGCGCGCGCAGGGGTCGGACGTGCTCTTCGTTGGCGACTACGGCCTGGGAGCGCCGGCCGGTTATCCTTCGGTGCCGGGCGACGAAATTAGCAGGCACATCGACATCATGGTCGCCCTAGGTGGCGACGGCACTTTTCTTTTCGGTGCCAGGCTGGTCGCCGACTCCGACGTTCCGCTGCTTGGGCTGAACCTCGGCAGCTTGGGCTATCTCACGTCCTACTCGGTTAGCGAAGCGAGCACCGCTCTGGCCGAGGCAGCGCAGGGTCGCTTGCCCATCGAAGAGCGCATGCGGCTGCTCGTCACCTTGCGCGCCAAAGATCGGCCCGCTGAGAGCCAAAGCGCGGTCAACGAAGCGGTGATCAATCAGCGCGAGATTGCGCGCTTGATGGATCTGCTGGCAACGACCAACGGCGACACCATCACGACGTACAAAGCGGACGGGCTCATCCTCAGCACGCCCACGGGCTCGACGGCCTACAATTTGTCGGCGGGTGGACCGGTGCTCAGTCCCGACTTGGAAGCCATCGTGCTTACGCCGATTTGTCCTCACACACTCTCCCATCGCCCACTCGTGGTGCGCGCCGACCTGGGTGTCTCGGTCACCAACGTCTCGCCCTATCACGGCGTGCTTACGGTCGACGGCCACTGGCGCCGCGAGGTTGCGCCCGGCGACGTCGTCGAGGTTCGTCTCATGCAGAAGCGACTGCGCGTTTTTCGTCCGGGCCATTCGTTTTTCAAGATCTTGCGGCAGAAGCTTTCGTGGGGCGAACGCAAGGCGCAGGTAACCTAGGGCAGCGAGAGGGCGAACCCTGGGACAACTTTTCGCGTAAGCTCGCCGAGAACATCACCATGCTGACGCTGCTGCGAGTT
>CAZTTW010000280.1:0-6331 GCA_964616265.1 uncultured Myxococcales bacterium
GCCTGCGGCCCGACGAACGTCTGGATAAGTGGCTCGATCTGCGCTTGCACTCGGCCATCGTGGCACCGCTCGTGGACCACGACCAAGACGTCGGCGTGTTACTGATCGCCAACCGCAAGAACGAGGGCGGCGTTTTCGCTCCCCGCGACGTGGCCTACGCCGCCGAGATCGCGACGGTCGTGGCGGCTTGTGTAGCGCGTTTTCTTGGGCTGCAAACTTCCGTTTCGCCGGTTGCCGCCGCCGCACCGACGGCGAAAGCTCCGCCATTGCCACCCAAACGTGCAACCGCGGTTCAAGGCACGGTGGCCACGTTGCCGACCCCCGCCGCTGCAAGCGGATCGGCGATCAAGGCACCGCCGTCCGCTGTCGGGACCGCGAAGCCCGCTACGCCTGCCGCGCCCGCCACCAGACCGACGGCGCCAATCGGCGCGATCCGCGACGAGAGCAAAGATCGCATCAGCCGCGCCACCGGCAAATGGGATTACCTGCTCCAGGCCGGTATCATCCAGCCCGAGCCCTTGGCCAAGGCATTGGCTGCGGCGGAAGCGTCCTCGACCGATCCGGGACGCTATCTCATCGAGAAAGTGGGCATTGCCCGCGCCGAGGTGGAAAAGGCGATTTCCGCCTACTACGGCGTTCCCTTCTTCCGCTTCACCGCCCAGCAGTCCATTCCTGAAGACCTGCGCTTGCGCCTGCGTGTCGAGTTCTTGCGCCGCCTTCGCGCGGTGCCCATCGAGCGGCGCGGTCCGCAGCTGATCGTCGTCATCGATGACCCGCACGACATCCAGCGCGCCGATGCCCTGCGCTCGGTCGAGACCGACCGCGAAGTCGTGGTGCACGTTGGTTTCCGCGACGAAATCCTGGCGTGCATCGAGCATTCATACGGTTTGCGCGGCGACGTGAACCTGTTGCTCAAGGAGCTGTCCACCGACGAAGGCACGGGCGCGGTCGACGAGCCGAGCGACGAGGACGACGACGGTGAAGAAGAATCCGACAGCGCGATTATCAAGTTGGCAAATCAGGTGATCATCGACGCCTACCAGCGCGGCGCCTCGGATATTCACATCGAGCCCTACGGCAAGGAAGACAACACCCGCATTCGTTTTCGCATCGACGGCGATTGCGTTGCCTACCAGGAGATTCCCGCCGTTTTTCGCAATCCGCTCGTGGCACGTTTCAAGATCATGGCCCGGCTCGATATTTCCGAGAAGCGCAAGCCGCAGGACGGAAAGATCAAATTCCGCATGCGCGACCGGACCATCGAGCTTCGTGTCGCGACGTTGCCGACGGTGAATGGCAACGAGGACGTCGTCATGCGTATTTTGGCCGCGTCCAAGCCCATTCCTCTCGACGAGATGGGCATGAGCGAACGCAACCTGCGCGAGATGAGGACGATCATCTCCAAGCCTTACGGGCTCATTCTGTGTGTCGGGCCGACCGGTTCGGGTAAGACGACCACCCTGCACTCGGCGCTCGGATCCATCAACACGACCGACATGAAGATTTGGACCGCGGAGGATCCGGTCGAAATCACTCAGCCTGGTCTGCGGCAGGTGCAGGTGCAGCCGAAGATCGGGTTCGACTTCGCGGCGGCGATGCGCTCGTTCCTGCGCGCCGACCCCGACGTCATCATGGTCGGCGAAATGCGCGACAAGGAAACCGCGTCGACCGGCGTCGAGGCGTCGCTGACCGGTCACTTGGTATTCTCGACGTTGCATACCAACAGCGCGCCGGAAACGGTCACGCGTCTGGTGGACATGGGACTCGATCCGTTCAGCTTTGCGGATGCGCTCTTGGGCGTGTTGGCCCAGCGCCTGGCGCGCGGCATGTGCAAGAAGTGCCGCGAACAGTACGTCGCCGATACGAAAGAGATCGACGAGGTCATCGAAGCCTTCGGCGAAGAGGGTGCCGCTGCCCGGGGCATTCGGCGCGGCAGCGAGCTGAAGTTGTGGCGCGGGGTTGGCTGCGAGCTCTGCGCCAATACCGGCTACAAGGGCCGCATCGCTTTGCACGAATTGCTGGTCGCCGACGAGGGCATCAAGGTCGCCATCGCCAAGCGCGCGCCGGTCGAGCAAGTGCGCTCCTTGGCCGTCGCCGGCGGCATGACTACCCTGCTTCAGGACGGCGTCGAAAAAGCCCTCGCCGGCAAGACGGACCTCAAGCAAGTGTTCGCGGTCTGCTTGCGGTAACGAACCAGCCGCATGATCGCGTTCGGGCATGCGCGGTGATGGGGTAGACTGCGTCCGGGTGCCGCACCTGGAAGGAGATCGCATGCCGTACGAATCGCGTCCCGTAGGTCCGACTTTCCCGCAGCCCAACCTGCCCCCTCCCATTCCGCCGATCAGCTTTCGCAAGCCACCGCGGACGCCCTGGGTGGTGGCCGCGGCGGTGGCTGCGGTGGCCGCGTACGGTGTCTATTGGGGCTATGGTCAGCGGGCACAGTGGAAGGCCAAGGCCGACGCTGCCGAAGTAAAGCTTCGCGCGTCCGTGGCGGCGGCTGAAGCTTTGAATAGTCAGCTCGCGAGCTTGCAGGCGGATAAGGACGCCTTGGAAAGCGAGAAAGAGGCCCTGGCCACCGCGCGGGACAATCTCGCCAAGAGCGTCGAGGAAAAGTCGAGCGAGCTGGCCTCGCTGAAGGGCACGACCGACGAGCTGCGCGAGAAGATGAAGGACGAAATCGCCAAAGGCGACATCCAGCTGACCGAAAGTGGCGGCAAGTTGCGGGTCGGCCTCGTCGACAAGATCTTGTTCGACTCCGGCGAGGCGTCGATTTCGAAGCGCGGAGAAAGCGTGCTCGCGCGCGTGGGCGCGGTGCTCACCAGCATCGAGGATCGGCAGATCCAGGTCTCTGGCCACACGGACAACACGCCTATTTCCGACAAGCTCAAGCAACAGTATCCGACCAACTGGGAGCTCTCGGTGGCACGCGCAGCGAACGTCGTGCGCTTCCTGCAAGAGAAGGCCGCCGTGCCGGCCGATCGCCTGGTGGCCAGCGGCTACGGCGAATACCAACCGATCGGCAGCAACAAGACCTCCGCGGGCCGCGCGAAAAACCGTCGCATCGAGCTTCTGCTTACGCCAGCGCTGGCCCCCAAGCGCATCCCGAAGGCGGCGCTCAAACATCGGCATGCGTCGGCCAAGGGAGCCCCGGTCAAAACCAAGCACCACAAGCGGCACCGGTAGCTACGTCGGTCTAGCTGGCGCCGTCGTCCTGTTTGAACGTTCGTCCGAGCAGCAAGAAGGCAGCGAGCAGCGCGTACGCGAGGCTTGGCTGCCAGGCTTTGCCGAAGGCCAGGTCCTGCACCGTATCCGCCGTCGCGAAGGCGTAGCTGTGCATGAGGCCGACGAGACTGAGCAGGGCCGCGGCTGCGGCCCACAGGGCGGCTCGGGCAAAACGGCGCTCGATGATCTCGACGGTGATCGCGGCCCACACCATGCTGGCGAGCAGGAAGCCTTGCTCCAGGCTGAACGCGCCGTGGGCAGCAATGTCGGCGTGTCCGAGCGTCGCGATGAGCGATGGGGTAAAGGGTCGATCGGTTGTCCCAAGCCCGCCCGCGCGCAGGCCCGTCTTCAGCATCAGGGCGCCCCACGCGGCGATGCCGGGCAATAGGCCGACGGCGACCGCGGGCGCGTGCTCGCGTGGCGTCGCCTGAAAGGCCTGCGCCACCATGACGATGCCGATCCACAAGACGATGGCCATGCCCGCCTCGATGGGCACCAGGTAGCCGACCACGGCGGCCGCGCCGGTGCAGCCGACGATGGTGAAGAACGCGCCGTTGATGACCGAGTAGCCGATGCGCGCGCCGAGCGCCTTCCAGCCGGGATGGCCGATGTAAATCGTCGTCGGGAAGGGCGACCCGAAGGTTGCACCGAGCACGGTGCCGATACCGTTGGCGAGCAGCGACGGCGTGGTTGGATAGTCGTCCCCGGCCGCGGCGGCGCTGTCGAGGTTTTGCAGCGATCCGATGACCGTGAAAAATCCCATCGGGATGACCACGCCAAGCGTGGTCCACAGCGCGCCCTCGCCGACGCCGCCAACCACGGCGCCCAGCACCGGCACAGGGACATGCACTCCCAGCTCGGCGCGGGCGGCGGCAAACGCCGACGGATCGAAATGCAGCATGGGCGTTAGCCACGCGAGCGTCGTGCCGATCACGACCGCAACCAAGCCACCGGGCAAACCGAACGGAAAACGCACGCGCCCGAAGTAGGTGAGTAGGACCGCGCCGAAGGGCAGAAAGGCTACCAGCGGCGACGCGAACGTCTTCCACAAAAATCCCGCCGCGATGAACGTGATGGCAATGCCACCCAGCGTGGCGAGCATGGCGGCGCGTGGAGTCCAGCGGCGCAGCCAGCCGACGATGAACGCCGCGCAGGCTTCGAGCACGCCCGATCCAACGGCAGCCACCACGCCGGCCGCGAAGGCGATCTCTTCCGCCTGGGCTAACGAAGCCCCGCGATTCGCAGCCGCCAGCTTGGCCGGTAACATGACCAAGAACACGTAACCGATGAGCGACACGGTATTGATGCCGTAGGGGAGAGCGCAGACATCGGTCCGCCCGGTCTTGCGTGCCAGCTGTCGCGCTTGCCAGGCGTAGAAGAGATTGCCGACGACCAGCGAGACGGCCACGCCCGGCAGGATGCGGCCGTAAAGACGTGCCGTGGAGAAGCCCAGCACCTGGGTCCAGAGCGACGAGATGAGCAGCACCTGGATCAGGTTGTCGAGCGCGAGCCCGAAAAATCCGTCCACGTCACCACGCACGAACAAGCGCGGGTGAAACGTGGCGTGGGTGGCGTGCGGAGCAGACACGGGTGCAACTGCGCCGATAGTACCCGAACCTCGTAAGAGAATGGGCCTGGAGCGGCTAGCGGCCCTTGCTCTCGAGAGCGCGGATGTGCGCCCGCGCCTGCGCAGCGTCGGGCCCATTCGGCATCAGCTCCACGTAGCGCCGGTATGCGCGCAGGGCCGCCGTGTGCTGGCCGGCGGCGCGATAGCCCTCCGCCAGGCCGAACAGCGCCGTGCCATTCGGCGGATTGGTCATCAGAGCGAGGCGGAAAAATCGGATCGCTTGGATGTAGCTTTTCCGCTGGAGCGCCACATAGCCCTGCGCTGCCAACGCCTGCGGCGTGTTGGGTTCGGCCGTGCTTCCTTCGACTCTCTCTTGCTCTGGCGCCACCGGCTCGGCAGCGCTGGCTTTACCTCGCGGGACAGCCCGAGTCTTGGCTACGGCATTGGGCCGCACGCCGGTACCATGGGCCGGGGCGGGTTCTTCCGATGGGGCAGCTTCCTCGGGCAGTGCTATCGCGGGCGCTGGTGCTTCCTCGACCTTCGCGACCACGGGCTTCGGTGGCGCGGTTTTCTCGACGGCCATTGGCACCGACGGTGGAAGCGGCTGACGGTGCTGCCAAAGAATGCCGACGTAGGCGACCACGGCTGCGACCGCCCCGGCCACGAGCAACTTGACGAAACCGAGCGATCGCTTCGAGCCGACATGAATGATGACGGTTTGATCGCGTTCGGCACCGACCGCGGGCATCGCACCCGAGGACTGCGCCGATAGCGTCCGAGTCGCGGCCGGGGGCGGCTGCAGGACGGGCACGGCAAGCGGTGGCGGCAGTGGCGCCTCGGCCGGCATGGCTTGGGCAAGGGCGCGTTCTGCGGTGTCCACGATTTCGAAGAACGGCAGAAGCTCGGCAATGTCGCCCAGCCGCTGGCCACCTTCGTCGTTGGGCGATAGCAGGTCGTCGCGGCTTACGCGGCGCTCGACGATCCACCGGTGAAGCGTGGCCAGATTCGCTGGTGGCAGCAATTGGCCCAAGGTGGTCTGAACCACCCAGCTGCCGGTCTGGCTGGTTTCGGGGTTGGGCGTTTCCGAGCCAACATCCATAGCAGTGCCTGAGGTACTTCGTTGTCCAGCGGTAGGAGGGTGCGCGCAAACGACTTTAACGAAAGGGATCGGTCTATGCTAGGCGCAGCCCGACTAAGAAAAGCGTAAGTCCCAGAAGAAATCCCGCGCCAGCCAGCAAGGCCGGGCCACGTTGTAAGAGGAGGCTGGCACTCAAACCCTTGCGCAAAAAAATAACGGCGCACGAAATCCAAATTCCAAGACCGAGTAACGCAAGCAAGACCATCGATGTTTTCGGTCCGGGGCGCTGCCTGAGACGCTCTGCATGCCATGCGGCGCGCTCCTCGAACGAGGCCGAGGCAGTGCCGCCTTCTTCCGCCGCAAGAAGTCGCGCGATGCGGCGCTCGATGCCCGGCAATCGATCGGCGTAGGGCGTGTAAAACGAACGCGTACCGAGCAGCGCCGCCCGTTCGATGGCGGCGAGA
>CAZTTW010000281.1:0-6311 GCA_964616265.1 uncultured Myxococcales bacterium
CGGCGGCCAGGCGGATCTTGTGCGAGCGATTGGCCAAGAAGGCGGCGATGGCGCGGCCCAAGTAACCCATCCCGACGATGTCGGCGGCGCGGGCTTCCTGCGAATCCAAAAACGCGGCCAATGAGCTGAGCAGGCGTTTGACGTCGTACCCGCTGTTCGGGTTGCCGCTGTAACCAATGGCCATCAAGTCGCGCCGAACTTGCGCCGCCGTAAATTGACAGGCATGGGCCAATTGGTGCGAATAGACGCTCGAGCCGAATTCGTGTCTGCCGTGCAGGAGGGCACGGCGGTAGATGCTGAGTCGCTCGACGCTACGTGTGGATATCTTGCGTTTCTTCATGGAGGTTCTGGTGCCTAGTCTGCCTAGTCTGCCTGGTCCTGAGCTGGAGAAGCGCGCGTCCTCGCCTCGGCTGGACCGCTGTACCGAATCGTAGCAGCAAATTCATACCGACTTACTCCTTTTGCACGGGTCGGAGGATCTTGAGGGCTGCTTCGCTAACGCTTTGTGGCGATAAGGCGCGGAAGGTGGGCGAGGGCAGCTTCCAGGGTAGGCGGGTCCTCCCGCTCGCGCTTGCGGAGGATTTCGACGTCGTCCACGCCTCGGGCCAGCACGCGTGCTCGGTCGATGGCCTTGCGCATCCCCTGATCGTCGATCCAGGTGGCCGGATCGCCGTCCGCCGGCGGCGACTCCGGCGAGCTGGTACGGGCAGAGGCTGGGCGAGGCGTAGTAAAGGGCACACCCGCCGCCGGCGTGAATCGCTGCGGGAGATTTTTGTAACTCAGCAACTTCTCCAGCATGGGCCTCGCGTCCGCATCGACCTGCAGGAACTGGACGCCCATGCCATGCGCCCGCTGCGGCTCCTGGGGATCGTAGTCGCGCACCCACGTGACTTTTCCGGTGCCCCAGAGCAGGGGCGGACCTTGGACGAGCGCCACCTCGAATGCGATGACCGAGCCGACCGGGTGGGGCGAACGACTGGTTAGGAAGATGCCTCCGCGGGTAACGTTGGGCGCGAATCGGTTCAGGAACACGCTTTCATCGGGATAGCGGAGCTGGATGCGAACGAGGGGAAGATCTGGCGTCGACACGGGCGGGAGTATCGGATGCCTGCCGGCGAGGGTCAACCTACAGGCGGCGTGACATTGAGATTGAAGAGGCGAAAGGCATTGGCTGTGGTCGTGTCGGCAACCTGGCCCGGCGAGATTCCGCGCACGCGAGCCACCGCCTCGAGCGTCTGGCGCACAAAAGCGGGCTCGTTGCGTTTGCCTCGATGCGGGACGGGCGCCAGGTAGGGCGCATCGGTTTCGACCAGGATGCGATCCGCAGGGGCGAAGGCGCAGGCTTCGCGAATGTCGTCGGCTTTCTTGAAGGTGATGACGCCTGAAAATGACAGGTGGAGGCCGAGGTCGAGATAGCGGCGTGCGTGCTCGACGTTGCCGGAAAAGCAGTGGATCACGCCGCCCGCGTCGGGTAACGGGCCTTGGCGCAAGACCGCGGCGGCGTCTTCGTGAGCGTCGCGCACGTGGCAGACGATCGGCCGGTTGGTCGCGGTCGCAAGGCCGAGAAAGCGGACGAACACGTCGCGCTGCACCTGGTGCGGAGAATGGTCATAGAAGTA
Organism: uncultured Myxococcales bacterium; assembly: GCA_964616265.1. Lineage (GTDB taxonomy): Bacteria > Myxococcota_A > Polyangia > Fen-1088 > Fen-1088 > Fen-1118. The sequence goes on from CAZTTW010000281.1 coordinate 1,620, forward strand.
GTCGAGCCCAGTCTCGCCGATGGCGACCACGCGAGGCTTCCTCGCTAGTTCTTCCAATGCCGGCCAGAATTCCGGTGTGATTTTGGCTGCGTCATGCGGGTGGATTCCGATAGCCGCGAACACATCCGGCTCTTTGGCGGCCAGCTCGACCGCCCGCTCGGCGGTCGCCAGGTCGCCGGCGGATCCGACGCACATCATGGCGATGATGCCCGCGGCGCGCGCTCGCTCCATCACGGCCGGCAGGTCGTCTTTGAAGTCTTCGAAGTCGAGGTGACAGTGGGAATCCACGAGCGGCGGCAACATGCGCGCGGACCATAGCAGCCCGCGGACGGGCGCACCATGCGCGAGCGGCAGGACGACGCCGCGCCTATTCGGCGATGTCGATTCGCCGCGGGACCTTGTGCGGAGCTAGTTGCTTGGCGCAGTGGTCGAGCATTTTGTCCGCCTGGCAGCGTCCGCCCGGAGTCACCCGAACCACGATATGCGTCGAACCAGCGTCGTCGTACTCGACGTGTGCCTGGGCGGCTTTTACCTGCGACAAGCTTTCGAGGCAGCTTTCGATCTCGCCCAGAGCGACCGCGCGACGGTCGACCTGCACGATGTCGTCTTCGCGGTGGCTCAAGTGAAGCCGGTGATCACTGTCGAAGTAGCCCACGTCACCGGTTCGGAGCCATCCGTCGAGCAAGCCGCGTCCCACGGCAACGTGGTTGCCGCGCACCGAAAGCTCTGGCAGGAAATGCGTGGCCACGCCCTGGCTGCGCACCCAGATGGGGCCGCTGATGTCGCTTTCAAGCGATGCGCCGTCGCTGGTGGCGATTCGAATCTCGACGCCAGGCAGCGGCGTGCCGACGGTGTCGGGGGCGTTGCCGTCCAAATCGGCTCCGGCCGGTCCTGTTTCCGCGCTCAGGTACGTGCGCAGAAGCGGAACGCCAAAGCGCTCGCGGCAGCCCCGGGCGACCGAGGGCGGAAGCGGTACGCCCGAGCAAACCAGGCGGGTGCCGTGCCCACGCAGCGACTTGGCGTTCGTGACATGGGAAAGCGCCGCAAAGTCTCGCGGCGTGGCCGCGAAGAGATCGATCGCGTACTCGTAGAGCAGCTTCGCCAGGCGGGGCGCCGCTGTGCCATCGTCGAGGTAGAGCGTCGCTTGATTTGGCAGGGACGCGAGCAGTCCGAAATCGAAGCCCTGGCAATCGAAGAGCGGGGCGGAGCAAAGAACGTTGCTGCTTATCCCAATGGAAAAGCCAGCCGCCAAGGTATCCGCGATACCTTGGAGCTGCGTTCGTCCGCGAAGCACAGCCTTCGGATCTCCACCCGAATCGAGAGTGAACAGCACGACCTCGGGGGTGGCTTGAGCGTCGACTTTGGGCGCCGCACAGGGGTAAAGGGAACACGTGAGCAGGGTTCCCGAGATGCGGTGCCTTGCCTCGGGACTTACGCGTGGCGCTTGCGGCGCCTGATTCATGCGCAGGGTACCCGACGGCGCCGCCAGCGGATCGACGGCGTTGGGGCGGGTGACGATCGCGCGAAGCGGAGCCGCCTCGAGAATCATGTCGAGGTCGCGCCCGCCGGTCGTTGGATCGATGGGCGCGACGATGGCATCGAGCTTCGACAAGGCGAGCGCCAGGACGACCATCTCGGGATCGTTGCCCACCATCAAGCCGACCCAGTCACCGCTGCGAATGCCCATGGCGGCAAGCTCGTGCGACCGACGCTCCACTCGGTGAAGGAGCCCGCGCCAGGACAAATACGTGTCGTGGTAAATCAGTGCGCGTCCGGTCCCGCCACTTGCGCTGCGGTTGCGAACTGCATTTTCCAGCCACTCATACAGCAGCGACATGGGAATTCTTCACCTACGAATCGGGTGAGGAATTGTATCAGCTAATTGGCGAAGAAATACAATTAGCGCCGAGCCAGCATGTGGCCGTGCCGGACTGTCGGGTTCTCGACGGCCAAGTACTCGGCGACCAATTGACGGGCGACTGAGTGCGCTTTCACTTGCGACGACGCTGGGTTGCCGAGAAGAACTGCAAAGGCCATGGTGGGATGGTCGGCGGGCGCGAAGCCCACGAACCAGCTGTAGCCGATTTGGCCGCCTTGCAAGGCGGCGCTGCTTGGCAAGCTGGGGTCTTGGGGACGTCCGCGATAGAAGAGGGTTCCCGTCTTGCCTGCCACCTCGACGGGAAGGTACGGATGGCCCTTGCGATCGCGGAAGCTGTGCTTGGCGGTGCCCATACTGGTCGTCAGTTGCATCATCTTGCCGACTTGTTCGGCGACCGATGGATCAAGAACGCGTCGTGCGGACGGTTTCTTGGTCGCGATGCGGGCCCCGTTGCCGTCCACGGCTTTTTCGATGAGGTGGGCGCCCGGCATCTCTCCCCGGTTGGCGATGGTCGCGGCGAGCAGTGCTCCGTGCAGCGGCGAAAGCGAGCTATGCCAGAACCCGGCCGCTGCGCGGGCGAACTCGAGCGAATCGCGCGGGATGTCGACTTCCGACGGCTCCAGAGCGGCATCGAAGTCGAGCTCCTGGCCAAAGCCGAAAGCGAACGCCATTCGTTCCAATTGCTCGGGGCGAAGATGGTTCGTCGCCAGCTTGGCGATGATCGCATTTTGCGATTTGCCCAGGCCGTAGCCGAGGCTTGCGCAGGAGCGGTCGATGGCGGGCATGTCGATCAGATTGTCGCGCAGAACAGACGAGACTCCGGCGTGGTAGCAGACTCGGATGCCCGGCTCGACATGGCCTTCTTGCAGCAGCGCCGATGCGGAGACGACTTTGAACACCGAGGCGGCGGGTGCCCACGGTCGCAACGCCAGGGTGGCGGCATCGAGGCTCGGATCGACTTTCGAGTAGCCGGCTAGGGCCAGTACCTTGCCATCGGGAATCGAGATGACCGCCGCCGCCGCGAAAGGGTGGTGATGCGCCGAGAGTGCCTCTTCGACTGCTTTCTGCAGGGCCGGGTGCAAGGTCAACTGCGCGACGCCACCGTTTTCCAGGGAAGCAACGAAATGCCGCCCCTGCAGCGTGGCTGTTTCCAGCATCACCTTCGGTCGCAGCGGATTGGTGAGCGTGGCGAAGTCGGCCTCTTGTGCCTGCGCCGAAGGTGTTCCGATTCCGGCCAAAGACACGACCAGGGAGGCTGCAAAACCGACGCGCCCGAGTTCCATGAATACACGGTCATACATGTAGGTGAATGTGTCAAATTATGCAGTCTCCTTTACCGCGTCGCGATCCTGACCTAACCTGGAGAGGTCCCCTTGGCACGTCCCCCTTCAAAACGCGACGACACGACGCCCGACCTGGACCACGTTCGGGCCAAGACCGTCGTCACGAGCATTAATCGCATTACTGAGCATCCCCCCACCAAGGAAGCTTGCTTGGTCGTGATCTATGGTCCCGAGCTTGGGCGCAAATACAGTCTCGAGAGTCCGGCGCTCACTCTCGGCCGATCCAACAAGTGCGACATTCAAATCGATCAGGAATCGGTTTCACGAGCGCACTCGAAGATCATCAACGGCGGACGCGCGGTCCGTATTCGCGATTTGGGCTCGACTAACGGTACGTACGTGAACGACGAGCTGGTCGAAGAGCGCACCCTGGTGGACGGCGACTTCATCAAGATCGGTCGAACCATCTTCAAGTTCCTCTCGGGCGGCAACATCGAGCGCGCGTACCACGAGGAAATCTACCGTCTCACGACTGTCGACGGCCTCACGCAGATCTACAACAAGCGCTACTTCTCCGAGGCGCTGGGGCGGGAGATTGCACGGGCTACGCGCTATCGGCGCGAGCTGTCGCTGGTCATGTTCGACCTCGACCATTTTAAGAACGTCAACGATACGCACGGCCACTTGGCCGGCGATGCTGTGCTCAAGACGCTTGCACTCACGGTGAAGGCGAAGATTCGGACCGAAGACATCTTCGCTCGCTACGGCGGCGAGGAGTTCGCGATCGTTTTGCCCGAAATCGACGGGCACAACGGCCACCAGTTCGCCGAGAAAGTTCGTCGCATCGTCGAGACCACCGAATTCCGCTTCGAGTCGACGCAGATCCCGGTGACCATCTCGATGGGCGTGGCAACGCTCGATCCCGAAGAGCCGACGGCGGCGGCGCTCATTCGTCGGGCGGACGAACGCCTGTACGAAGCGAAGGCCGGCGGCCGCAATTGCGTCAAGGGCTGAAGCCGCGCTCTTGCAGGAGCCCGACTTGCTTTGACCGCGATGGAAGCCGTGGGCTACTCTATGCTGCGTGTGCAAAGTGAGCGGGCCTCAAGAGAGCCCAGAACGGAAGCCGATGAATCCACGGAAGGTCCAGCGCGGGGTCCTCGCGCTCGTGGCATTGCTGGGGTGCCTGGGTGCGCCCGGGGCGGCGCGCGCCCAGGGCGAATCGGAGAAGCGGCAACAGGCCAAGGAGCACTACGAAATGGCCAACCGATTCTACGACGTAGGCAAGTATGGCGACGCTATCAACGAGTACGAAGAGGCCTACCTGCTCGTCGAAGATCCGGCCTTGCTTTTCAACATCGGGCAAGCCTTCCGGTTGTGGGATCGTCCCGAAGACGCCATTCGCTCGTATAAGAACTATTTGCGGCGGCGTCCGGACGCCAGCAACCGCGCCGATGTCGAGAAGAAGATCGCGGATCTCGAACGAACGCTCGACGAAAGGCGCCGCGCTGGCGCCTTGCAGCCGCAACCCGC
>CAZTTW010000282.1:0-6272 GCA_964616265.1 uncultured Myxococcales bacterium
GGGCGTGTTGGCTTTCCCTTGGCTGACCTCGTTTTCGTAGCGGGCAAAGGCGTCGTGCACGATTACCAGCAGCGGAAGGACGATTTCTTCGCGGTAGCGGATGCTGGCGCGAATGAGGGGATCGTTCGCGAGCAACCACGGCTGGTGGGTGATACGCAGAATGCACCGCTCAACGCGTGCGGCTTCGTCGCGGATCTGGGTCCACAGGCCCGAAAAGCGCTCGTCGCGTTTCAGGTGCGCGGTGATGTCGAAGCGCGACTTCAAAAGGCTCATGGCCGTGTTGTCGAGCAGCGCTCGGAAAAAGCGCGAGCTACGGTAGAGGCGCTGCAACTCCGCTTCGCGGCCGCCGGCAATGATGTGGTCGAGCGCCGAGCCTAGCCCATAGAAACCGGAGATTTGGATTTTGAGCACGCTCCAGGTGGCAACGAAGGGGATGGCGCGCAGGCTCTCGAGCTCGATGGCTTTGGAGGCGCGCCGGCTGGCGGGACGGCTGGCATTGGTCAGATGCTCGAAGAGTGGCAGCGGACTGCGCTCGGCCAGGAATTCGAGGAGCAGCGGATTGTCGCGCAACTTGGAGTAGGCGGTCATCGACAAGGCCGAGAGCTCGTCGATAAGCGCGATGAATTCCGCCGGCGGATCTTGTTCGGTCGTTCGGTTTGGCAGCGTGAGCGCCGGCGAGTTGGGCGAGGCAGTACTCGCTCGCGGGGGATAGGCAGGGCCCTCCCACGGGCCCTCGTCCAGTAAGTTCTCGAGGTTGGCGGTGTAGAGCTGCTCGACGTGGTAGCGGGCCATGTCGTGGCTGCCGAAATTGCTGCTGATGGTTTGGCCCTGAATCGTCAGCTGCGTTTCCCACTGTTCGATGGCGGAGTCGCGCGAGCGGTAGAACCTGTGCGTATTGCCCCCGCCGCGTGCCGGAGGCCCGCCGCGGCCGTCGAAAAAGATGACGCGCACGCCATGACTGCGCCCGAGCTGGCTCAGCCGGCGCTTAGCGCGGCGAATGCTCCAGTTGGCGGTGAGGTAGCCGCCGTCTTTGGTTCCGTCGGAAAACCCCATCATGACGATTTGCCGGTGCGCCCGGCCGGCGAGCAGGTCGCGGTACGCGCGCGATTCGAGCAGGCGGCTCATGATGGCCTCGGAGGCCTCCAGATCCTGAATGGACTCGAACAGCGGCACGATATCCAGGTTGGGCGAGCGCGACGAGAGCCCGGCGAACGCCGCGAGCACGAGCACGACCATCGGATCTTCCGGGCCGCGCGTGTGGCTAATGACCACGCGATGCAGCCCGAGCTCGCCGTTGCTGCGTTGAATGTCGGTGACGAGGCCAAGTACCGCCAGCGTGTCGCGGGCGAGGGGCGAAAGGCCGGCCAAGACCTCCGCCGGAGCAGCCTCGGCCGAGCGAAGCATGCGTTCGAGAAGCTCGAAGGGCAGCTCTTGTGCCGACTCGGCCGTTCCAATCGCGAGGCGATCGGCACTTGACAGGTAAGCAACATCGCCCAGGCTGCCTACCAGCTCGCGCAGGGTCGCGAAGAACACGTCGCTCGCCTGGCGCAGATCCAGCGACGCGAAATGAAAGCCGAACAAGTGCACTTTGACGATGAAGTCGTCGAGTTGGTCGAGAAACAGGCTCTGGTGCTCGCGAATGATGAGGTTGCGCAAGTCGAGCAACTCGGACTGCAGCTCGGCCGCGCTGGCGTACGGCGCAATTCGCGCCAGGCGCTCTTTCACGTCCGTGTCTGCTTCGTCGTCCGCAGCGGCGAGCCAGGTGGTACGCAAACGTGCCACGATGGCTTGCACCCTGGTGTGGACGCCGTCGAAGGTCAGGTGCCGCGCCAGCCGTCGGGCGGCGTGGAGGTGGCGCTCCAGCACGCGCTCCTTGAGCAGGCGTGCTACCTCGCGGGTGACGTCGGCCGTGACGAACGGATTGCCGTCCCGATCGCCGCCCGGCCAAAAGCCGATCTGCAGGTTCGGGTGCTTGGGCAAGCTTTGCGGCAAATGAAGGCGACCGTAAGCGCTGACCAGCATGCGCCCGGCGATGTCCGACAGGGTCTCGTAAAAGACGTCGTCGAGCGCGTGAAGAATGCTTCGCGCTTCATCGACCGGCGTGGGTCGCTCGTTGTTGGAAAAGCGGGTCTTGCCGAGCTGAAGCAACAGGCGCTCGACGTCGGCGGGGTCGTTGCGGTTGAGCGCCGGTCGCAGGTCCTGAATGATTCCCTGGATCGAGTCCGGGTAGAATTGCGTGGGATGCGCGGTCAGCACGATGCGTGTGGCGGTCTGCCCAAGCAGACTTGCCAGGTCGGCTCGGCGATCATCGCGAAAGATGACATCGAGAAGATGGGTCACGCTGCCGGGCGCGTCGAGATCGTGGATCTTGCTGAAGGAAGCGTCTTCCAGCGCATCGAAGAGCACCACCTCGCGCTCGATGAGCTGAAGAAACAGGAAAACCGCATCCGATTGCGACACATCGGTCAGCGCCGGATTCTGGACAAAAAAACCGTCGACGATTTCGCTTGGCGACTTCTTTTGCTGCAGTTCTTTCCGGCAGTGCTCGGCAAAAACCGGCAACAGGCGGCCGACCCGCTGGAGCAGGTCGTAGGGCAGCCCCAGAAACAGCCCCGAATAGAGCCGGAAACGTGTGGCAACATGTTCTTCGAAAGCTTGCTCTGGATCGCGCGACATGGGGGACTACCTCTAGGGATGTTGCAGGAGTGCGTTTGGTTATCACAATCCTGCTCTCATTCCTGCAACCGGTCCCCGCGCGACAGCCCGACGAGCAGCTGGCTTATCTGTTCGAGGCTCGGCGGCTTGGCCATGTGGCGGTCGAAGCCCGCCTGCTGCAGCTCTCGATCGAAGTAGATGAGAACGTTCCGGCAGCTGACGAGCTGAACCTCGGCGAAGGCGCCATCACTCGCGAGAGAGTGGTCGGAAAAGACTACGTTGCGCCGAAGTGATTTGTCGAAGATGGCCGAACCATAACACAACGGTTCGAACACACTGGACAACGCAAAGGGCACTCGGATGGGCTCAAAGGATAGGCTGAAAAAAGGACCTTCGGACGGGCTAAAGGTCGGCGCGTGACGTGTCGATGAGAAGAAGATAGGACTGTCATGACCGTCGCTGCCAAGAAAGCAGCCCGATCGCACATCATCACCATTGGTGGCGGCAAGGGCGGCGTGGGAAAAAGCATCGTTGCACTCAACCTTGCGGCGTCGCTGGCGTACGAGGGCTACCGTGTCGTCATCGCCGACATGGATCTCGGCGCCGCGAATCAGCACCTGCTGCTTGGGGTGCTCAGACCGCCCACCGGGCTGCAGGCCCTGCTGGACATGTCCGTCACCGACGCGAAGGACTGCCTCGTTCGTACCGAGGTGCCGAACCTTCGGCTTCTTCCAGGTACGACCGGAGTTCTGGGCGCGGCCAACATTACGCACGCCGAGAAAGTCTCAATCCTCCGCAAGCTTCGCTCGCTGGAAGCCGACATCGTGGTCGTCGATGTCGGTGCCGGCGTCGGATACAACACACTCGACTTCTTCGACCTTGGCGTGCGCAAGCTGATTGTCACCACGCCCCAGGTGACTGCGCTCCACGATGCCTACGCATTCTTGAAGAGCGCCGTGCTGCGACTCCTTCGCCACACCGTCGACGATGGCGTCGAGGCGGCCCTGCTCGAGCCGGCCACCCTGAGCACGGGAACCGAGAAGGTGGTGCACATCTTGGCCCGACTTCGCGAGACTCGGCCCGAGTTGGCGGAAAAAGTATTTGCTGCCATCGCGCGCTTCGGCGCGTGCATGATTGGCAACCAGGTCGCAAGCGACGCCCAGTCCGGTGTTTTTTCAGCCGTCGCTCACACCATGCAGGACTATCTGGGCGTCACGGTTCCGGTCCTTGGTTGGCTGCGCACGTCGAATGCGGTTCACGAATCCGTCAACCATCGACGGCCGCTCGCCATGCTTCCGAATAGCAAGGAAGCGACCAGTTTTCGCGCGTTGGCTCGGTCGCTGATGGCGACGCTTCCGAACACCGAGCGCGATTTAGGCGTCGTCGAAGAAGTGCTGATCGACGAGCCATCGGCTGCGTAGCTGTGTAGGCTGGGCAGCTGTGTAGGCTGCGTAGCTGTGTAGATCGATACCTCGATCTCACCGAATGAACCGAGCTGGCGACTCGGCGACTCGTGATACGATAAAGGCCTCTACCCATGAGTCCACTGCCGCCGATTACCGACGTTGGATCCTTGGCCAGCGCGTCCGCGGAGATTCTGCGTTCTCTTCGAATCACGCAAGAAAGCGTCGACGCTGCACCGATTGGTATCTTTCGCCTGGATTGCGAAGGCAGGGTCGTCAGCGTGAACGCGGCCGCCTGTCAGTCACTGGGTTATTCGGAAGAGGAATTGAAGACCCTGACCGTGTTCGACTTCGACCCATCCTTCACGCGTGAAGGATGGCGCGAGCACAGAGCGAAAATGAACCGCTTGCCGGCGTACTCGCTCAGCAGCACGCACCGGCGCAAGAACGGCACCACGTTCCCCGTGGAAGTCTCTATTCGCCGTTTCTTCTTCGAAGATGAAGAGTTTGCCGTTTCTTTCGTGAAGGACATCAGTGAGCGCCTTCGCGCCGAGGACGAACGGCGAAAGCTCGAAGAGCGCATGCTCCGGGCGCAAAAGCTGGAGAGTCTCGGCGTACTGGCCGGTGGTATCGCGCACGACTTCAACAATCTCCTGATGGTCATCATTGGCAACCTCGACCTTACGCTCGCCCGCAAACCCGTCGAGGCTAACGAACATCTTATGCTTCAGGATGCGGCCAAGGCGGCGCGGCAGGCCGCCGATTTGTGCCGACAACTGCTCACGTACGCAGGCAAGGGCACGAGCCGAACCGAACCCGTCGACCTCGGCGCGCTTCTCAGGGACCAGGCGCAAATCCTGGAAGTCTCGGCATCCAGATCCATTCGGCTCATGCTGAGCTTGGCCGACAATCTCCCGCGGATCAATGCCGACGTCAGTCAGTTGCGTCAGGTATTCATGAATCTCATCATCAACGCCTCCGATGCCATCGGGCAGGCGCCGGGAGTCATTACTCTTTCGACCAGCACGATGACCTGCGATCGCGAATACCTCGAATCGGCCGACATCAAGGATCGCCTCGAGCCAGGCCTCTACGTCTGTGTCGAAGTCGCGGATACCGGATGCGGTATGGACGAGTCGGTCAGACGACGTATCTTCGATCCCTTCTTCAGCACCAAAACGAGCAGTCGCGGATTGGGCTTGGCCGCCGTTCGCGGCATCCTCAGCAAGCACCGCGGCGGCATTCGCGTGTACAGCGAGCCCGGCAAAGGCACGACGTTCCGCTTGCTGTTTCCGGTGCCCGATGTTCTTCATACCGAGTCGACACCCGGAGTGAGCGCCACGAAATGGCAGGGTAGCGGCGTTGTGCTTTTGGTGGACGATGAGGCTTTGCTGCTCAGCGTGGGCGTGCGGATGTTGCGCCATCTTGGGTTTGAGACACTGACTGCGGCAAGCGGGCTGCAAGCCCTTGAGACATTCAAGAAGCACCGCGAGGAGATTCGCATCGTCGTTCTCGATTGGACGATGCCCGAAATGGATGGCGCGGAAACGCTCGCTCAACTGCGACGCCTCGACGCTGCGGTACCTGTCATTATCGTCAGTGGTCACGCTCCCGACGATCTCCAGCGACGCCTGAGCGCCAGGCGTGTTGCGGCCATCGTGCGCAAACCGTACAACCTTGACGAGATCTCGGCCGCGCTGCAGGGGGCGCTGGGCGAGATTGTCTAAGGCATTGCGACCCTTCGCTTTCGCCTGCGAGGCACAGTCGGCGCGCCGTTTTTCAGCCAGCCGTCCCTCTTTATGGTATTGGCTTGCCCGAAACCAATCCGCGGTACCCATCCATGCCGAACACCGAGCTCTATCACGAGATCTTTGGCTCCATTCTCGATCGCACCGAGATGACTCCGTACTTGTTGCGTCCGGCTCTCGGCTACAAGACCGGCCTGCGCCGCGCGACGCGCATGCTCGGAAATCGCGGATTCGATACGCTCCGCCAGGATGACCTGCGCCCGAGCGAGAGAGTCCGTGCGCTCGCCTACATCGCGCAGGTTCGTCGCTATATTCACGACTGGCTGTTCCCTTTCGTCCGCAACCAATTGCGAGACTTGGTCGGTCTGCAGTCGGCGCAGGAGCCACTTTACCGGGATTCTTTGGCCAGCGTCGGCGAGCTGGAAGAGGTCTTGATGGACGACGATTTCCTGGCGCTGGTCGACGA
>CAZTTW010000283.1:0-4662 GCA_964616265.1 uncultured Myxococcales bacterium
AAGGTACGCCGCGGTCTCGCTTTCTGCCTCGGCCCAGCGTTTGGCCGTGGTGAACGCGTCCACCTTCAACATGGCCGCGTCTGCCTCGATGGTAGCGCCGGCTGGTACGCGCGCTAGCCAGGTGAAGGCACCTTCGATGTCGCCGCGCCGGAGCCGGCAGCGAGCCGCGTGAAAAGCGTGGTAGGGCCCAAGCAGTGGATAGGTGGACCACAGATCCTCGAAGATGTCGCCAGCTGCTTGCCACGACGCTCCGCTCTCGAGCGCTAGTGCCAGCAGGAAACGGAGCGGGTTGCGCTCGGGCGCCTTTTCGCTGAGCCCGGCGAGCACATGCGCCAACTCCTTGCTGGCGGGCCCGTAATCGCCCGAGCGGAAGAGCGCGGCGGCTTTTTCCTCGGCGCCGGCTGCAAAGAAGGGTTCGAGCCACTTGCTGCTAAAGGGCACCGCCACGGCTCGTGGGCTTGGCGCGGGGGCAGGCACGGGCGTGGCCGCTTGTTCTTCTTCGTCGTCCGTAATGCCGGATTCGGCTGCGTAGGACGACGGCGTGGCGACGACGAGAAGCGCAGTGATGGTGAGCGCGGAAACAGCGAAGAGAGCCGAGGCTTCAGGACGACGCATGACGTGGGTCGAGAGTATGGATCACACTCGGCGACCGCAAGAAAGCAGTTACTTGCTCGCTCGCCTCAGCCTTCTTTCTTGGCGGCCGAAGCGTGTGCGACGGCGATGGGATGGTCGCTCTTGCGCAGAGCCTGAAGCTCGGCGGTCAGATTGCTGATGCTCTGGTCGAGCAGGTTGATGTCGTCTTCCGCCATGGCAGCTTTCGACTTCAGTAGCCGAACCTCGCGCGACAGGCGGGCCATGGCCCACAGGATGAGGAACAAGTTGGGGATCAGCGCCAGCACCGTGTAGACGATGACTTGGCTGTCGAGTAGCGCCAACGAACCGAAAGCGCTCTTGAGTAGTCCCACGGGTCATCCTTTCCTGCTTTCGCACGTCACTTCGACTGCCACAGACAGACGCGATTGCGACCGCTGCGTTTGGCTTCGTAAAGAGCCTGATCGGCAGCGGCAATCAGAGCTTGAGCATCCGCGATGCGTGCTTCCGGCATGGATGCCACGCCAGCGCTCACCGCCACGGAAATGTGCTTGTCCTCGATCCGAAAGCGATGGTTTGCCACAGCTTGGCGGATGCGTTCGGCGACGGCTTGTGCTTGGATGGAATCGGCGCCTCGACAAATGGTTGCGAATTCTTCGCCGCCCACGCGCGCGAACACGTCTTCGGCCCGAATCAGCACGGTGACCGCCTGAGCGAGCTCGGCGAGAACCTGATCTCCGGCGGGGTGCCCGTAGGTGTCGTTGATGGTTTTGAAATGGTCCACGTCGAACACCACGAGCGACAAATCCGCTTTTGTCCGCGCCGCGAACGCGAACTCGCTTTCGAGGCGGTCGGTGAAATACTTCTTGTTGAACGTTTTCGTGAGGTCATCGCGTAGCGCCGATTCGTACATCTGGCGCTGGAAGACCTCGTCGAGGCTGTCGTGGTAGGTGAACTTGAGGACCGTGCTCGATCCGACAAGAATTTTGTCGCCGTCTTCGAGCACGTGGCGGTCGATGCGCAGGCCGCGGCAGTAGGTGCCGTTGGTGGAGCCGAGGTCGTGCAGGATCATGCTGTCGCCCTCGACTTGGATCTCGCAGTGCTCGCGCGAGATGCCGTCGTCCATCATGCGGATGTGCGCATTCTGGCCGCGCCCGATGATGGTTTGAGGGCGCGCGATCTTGAACATCTCGCCCATGGCACTGCCCGCAAGAACGATCAGGTAGGCTTGGTCTCGACTGATCGAGCCGGAAGCCGTTCCGGGCGGGTTTTCCTGAACCCGCGTGATGTCGTCCCAGCTGATCGTCACGTTAAGCCCGTTCGTAGCATCCGTTGCTCACCCATTGCTCTTGGCACCCGCGTCCAGCTTCCACGCCAGAGCCCGCAGTGGCTCGGCTTTCACTCCGAACATCTCGACGGCTGCGATGGCCTCGGCGACCAATTCGTGGATCCGTCGGCGTGCGACCGCGGCGAAGCTCGCGTGCTCGTCATCGTCGCGATCGTCCGCGTGCTGAAAGGCAATCCCGTACGCGAGTCCGAATCTCGCCAATGCCGCCGTCTGCTCGGCGCTTGCTCCTGCGGCCGCGGCGCCAATCTCGATCGAAGCGCGGAACAAGGCGCCGGTCTTTTCCGCATGCAAAAGCTCGATGCCTTCCAGCGTGGCGGGCGAAGCTCCGCAGGTGTCTCGGGCTTGGCCGCGCACCATGCCTGCGACGCCCGCGCTCCGCGCGAGCGCCGCAATGGCGGACAAGAAATTCCCTGGGGCGTCCGAGCGTCGCCCCGCTTCGGCTAGCCAGTCGAAAGCGAGCGTCAGCAGCGCATCGCCAGCCAAGATGGCCGTGGCTTCGCCGAACGCCTTGTGGCTAGTCGGTCGTCCACGTCGAAGATCGTCGTCGTCCATGGCCGGCAGATCGTCATGAATGAGCGAATAGCAGTGAACCAACTCGACGGAAGCCGCAGCGATGCGTGTCGGTTCGTCCAGGCGCCCGCCCGCCGCTTCTGCGGCTGCCAGGGCCAGGATGGGGCGCAGGCGTTTGCCCGGAGCCAGCAACGAGTAGCGCATGGCTTCGACCAACTTCCCCGGATCTTCGCTTGGCTGGGGCAGGCGTGCGTCCAGCAGAGCATTCACCTCGGCACTTCGCTGGGCCAACCACGATTCGAGCGGAAAAGCGCTCATCGGCTTTCCTCGTCGTCCGCAGGCCCGTCGAGCGGTTCGGTGGTCGTTCCGTCCGCGACGCCGGCGAGCAGAACCTCGACGCGCTTTTCAGCTTTCTCGAGCACGGCCGAGCCTTGTCGACACAGCTCCATTCCTTCCTCGAAGAAATGCAGGCTATCTTCGAGCGCTAAGTTGCCGCTTTCCAGGCGCTCGACGATGGCGCGTAAGCGGGACAGGATGTCGTCGAAACGCACAGGGTCATTGGGATCGGGTCCGGGCTTGGTCACCATGACGGGCGGATTGTACCAAGCCTTTCCATCGGGAGGGCAATGCTTCTGCTGCAGATATTCGCGGCAGCTGACCGTTCGCTTCCAAAGCGCTTGTGATGGTATCGTGGTTGGGACGGTGGCCAGCGCAACAGGGACTGCACAGATGCCACACAAGCGCCCGCGCCTGGGCTTGCGTGCCCAAATCATGATTGGCATGACGGTCGTCACGCTGGTGGCCATTCTGACGACCGGCTACATCGCGCTGTGGGCGTCCGGCAATACCCTGCGCACCCAGCGCGAGTCGATGGCGGCGACGTTGGCGGCCGCGGCGGCGCGCTCGCTGGCCGCCGAGTGGGTCATCCATCCGGATGCCTCGGCGGCCGAGCGTCGGAGCAATCTGCGGGTGCTCCTGCGTTCGCTGGCCGAGACGGCTGGCGCCGAGCTGTCCGTCGTCGGGCCCGATCGCGCCGAGTTGGCCTCGTGGCCAGCGCGCAAGCAGGGCGATTTCGAGGCGCCCGTGGTGACCACGTCGCTGGCAGGCGGGCCGCCGGTCATCAACTATCGCCGCCTGGCTGGAGCGGCGGGCGAAGACCTTCTGGCCTACGCTCCCATCGAGGTCGGCCGGCGCGTGGTGGCCGCCATTCGGGTCGGGCTTGCGGCCAGCGAGCCGACCGGGTCGGTGTTGCGGCGGTCGGGGCTTTTGCTCCTGCTGCTCGCCGTGGCCGATGCGTCGCTGGTTCTCGGGTTGGGCCTTTTCGTCCTTACCCAGCTGGTGGTGCGGCCGCTCGCCAATTTGCGGCGCGCGACAACTTTGATGGCGTCAGGCGATTGGAATCCCGAGATCGCAGAGGAAGGCCCCAAAGAAGTCGCAGCGCTGGCTGCGGCCTTTCACCAAATGACGGTGTCGCTGTCGGGCCAGCGCGAACAGATCATCCAGTCGGAGAAACTGGCATCGGTCGGGCAGTTGGCCGCCGGCGTGGCGCACGAGATCGGCAATCCGCTCGCCGCGATTTTGGGCTACGTCGATATTTTGCGCTCCGACCTCGCCGGGAAAGGCGATTTGCCGCTCGCCGATCGGAAGGACGCTCTCGACCGGGTCAAGGCGGAAACTCAGCGCATTCACCGCATCATTCGCGAGTTGCTCGAATTCTCGCGCCCGAGCCGCGAGGATCCCGTGGCCACCGATCCGTTGCGGGTGGTTCAGTCGGCACAAGCGCTGCTGGCGCCGCAAAGCCGTTTTCGCGAAGTTCGCCTGGTGACCGAGCCGGCCGCGGCGGAATGGCCGAACGTGCTGGTGGCGCCGAGCCGGCTGGTGCAGGTCTTCGTCAATCTCCTGCTCAATGCCGCCGACGCGATGGCCGGCAAGGGCACCATCCGGGTCGCGTGCCACGCGGAGGGCGGCAAGGTCTTGCTGAGCGTGACCGATCACGGGCCGGGCGTGGCGAAGGAAAATCGACGCAAGATCTTCGATCCGTTTTTCACCACCAAGCCGGTTGGGCAGGGCACTGGACTTGGGCTGCCGGTCTGTCGATCGATCGTCGAAAGCTTCGGCGGCACGCTCGAATTGGCAGCCAGTGCGGACGGCGATGGCGCGAAGTTCGTGGTGGCATTGCCGAAAGGCGATAGTGCCTCGACCGCAGCGTAATG
>CAZTTW010000283.1:4672-6267 GCA_964616265.1 uncultured Myxococcales bacterium
CCTTGCCCAAGGACGAGTAGGCGCGGCCAGCCGGGCAAGGTTGGTCGCGCCGTACGAAACGCTCGTCGTGGGGCTATTTGCCGCTGTCGATCAATCGGAACTCGGTGCGGCGATTGCTGGCCCGGCCGGACGAGGTCGAGTTGTCTGCGATGGGGCGCTCCATGCCGTAGCCGATCGACTGCAAGCGTGAAGACGCGATACCGCGCGTGACGAAGTATATCTTCACGGAGTCCGCCCGACGTTGCGACAGGCTCCGGTTGTACTCCGCCTTGCCTCGGTTGTCGGTGTGGCCGGAGATCTCCAGATTCACGTCCGGGTAGTCCTGCAGGACCTTGATCGCACGATCGAGAACCGCGTACGAGCCAGGCAGAATTTCCGCCGAGTTGGTCTTGAAATTGATGCCTTCGATGACCCCGGTGAACTTCTTCACGGCCGCTGGCACTTCGTCAGGGCAGCCGTCCTCGTCCTGGTAGTGGTTGAAGGTCTCGGGCTGGTTGGGGCACTTGTCGATCGCGTCCGGGATGCCGTCTTTGTCGTTGTCGGGATCCGGGCAGCCGTCTTGATCCTCGAAGCCGTCCTTGTCCTCGGGCTCGTTGGGACACTTGTCGAGCGCGTCGGGGATGCCGTCGTTGTCGTTGTCGAGATCCGGGCAGCCGTCGTCGTCCTGGAAGCCGTCCTTGTCCTCGGGATCGTTGGGGCACTTGTCGAGTGCGTCGGGGATGCCGTCGTGATCGTTGTCCGGATCGGGACAGCCGTCGTCGTCTTGGAAGCCATCCTTGTCTTCGGGCTCGGTCGGGCATTTGTCCACGTCGTCGGGAATGCCGTCGCCGTCCGAGTCCAGCCGCTTGGCCAGCTTTTCGATGATGTGGATTCTCTCGACCTCGCCGAAATTCACGTAGAGGCCGGCGAATGCTTCGAAGTCAGGGCCGGTGTAGCCGATGCGGTTGCCGATGGGAATGGCGGGTGACAGCGCCGTCCAGGGCACCAAGATACGGCCGTCGAGGCGCAGGCCGATCCATGGGGTGAAGCCGATCTTGAGGCCAGCGCCGCCGTGAAGGAACCCCACGGTGTCGCCGCGAACGACGTCGGAATCGCCCGACAGCGACGTCAGGCCGCCGTAGCCGGCGAGCAGAAACGGTTGCACGATGTAGTTGTCGGAGAGGTGCAGGATGAAGCTTGCGCGGTAACCGAAGACCCACAGTTTGGTATCGCGGGGAGTATCCAAGGAAGAATTGACGTCGCGGGTTCTGGTCGGTATTCCCACCGCCTCGCCTTCGATGCCGATCCAGCGGTTGAAGTGAAAGCCGAGGTGCGCGCCGAACATCCCCGAGCTTTTCGGCGACACTTCCGGCGGCGTGGTGGGATCGTCCTTCGAGCGTCCGAGAATGTGGTCGCTGGTGAAGAAATGGCCGCCGCCGAAAAGGCCGAAGTCGTAGCGGTACTCGGGGTTCTCCTCGCGGGGCGCTTCGTCCTTTTCGCCTCTGCTTTGGGCGGCGGCTTGCCTCGTCACGAGGGTGGCGAACAAAGCGCCGAGGAGGAGGACTCGACGCTCACTCGGGGTTACGCGGAAACGACTCATCACGATGACCTCCGGT
>CAZTTW010000284.1:0-6266 GCA_964616265.1 uncultured Myxococcales bacterium
AATAGGGCGCCAAGGTGCAGTCCGCATTGCAGCCGCCGTACGCGCCGTTGTTGTTGGCCGTGCCGAGATCGCAGGCCTCGCTCGCCGCCACGACGCCATCGCCGCAGACAGAGGTGCACGTCGACTTGGGTTTGGAGAAGTTCTTGAGTGTCACGCCGAAGTTCGAGCCGCATTGGTTGCGTTCGGCCTGGAACATGGCGACCTCGTAGACATTGCCTATCACCAATCCAAGATTGAGATTCGCACCTTGGGTCGTGCTGTACGTCGTCCCATCGTAGAAGGAGCCATTGTTCTTCGAGACGGCGGTGCCGTTGGAAGCATCGAGGGTGAAGGACCCATCCAGCCTGCCGTGCAAGCCGCCCAAATCGACCGCCAACGTCTTGTTGACGAAAACCCAGGTGTCATCGTCGCCCGAAAAGGCGAACTGCTCGCCGCCTTGATACTCGAACCAGAAGTGAGTCTCGGTCGTGAACGAGACGTTGACCGTGGTGCCGCCATTGGCGTTGGTGCAACCCGATACAGTCTCGGAGCCGGCTGCGATCCAACCGCCTGTTCCTAATGGATCAAAACTGGCGCTGGTCACCAAGTTTGAATACGTTCCCGTAGTGGCGTCGGTCAACGCGAGCGTGAGAGTGTAAGGAACGGCCAGGTTCACCCCGGTCGTGTTCACGTACCACTGTTCCAGATTCGCAGGTGTCGAGAGATTATGGCGACCACCTTCCTGATACAGGTGGCCCAAATTGTCGCAGGTGCAAGACGCGCACGAACAAGGCGGACGAGACAGCGTCAACGTGACCGGAGCACCGTCGTGTCCGCTTAGCCCAGCTCCCGACCACGTCTCGGTGCTCGAACTCCACGACGTCGCAGCCGCCGTCTCGTCGCAGGTGCAATTGGCCAGCGGCGTCGGCGTGCTCTGAGTCAAATCCGCGGTATTGAAAGGCAACCAGCGCCATGTTGGCTTCCCGTTAGAGACCAGCGTGGGCTTGACCATCTTGAAGATGCCATTTCCGTTGTGGCGGTTGAAGTCCGGGTGATAGTTGGTATTGGTTGCGCTGAAGTTGGTTTCCCTTCCGAGCCCGATGAAGTCGCGCACGACATACGGAAGGGTCTTGCTCGACGCAAGGGTCGAGCTGGCGGCGTCGGTGCAGGTATAGCCCTTCTCGATCTTGCAGGTCGATGAACAGCCATCGCCATTGACCAGGTTGCCGTCGTCGCATTCCTCGTCCGAAAAACGTTGACCGTCGCCGCAAACCGACTTGCAGGCGCCCGCAGAACAGTCCGGCTCGAGCAGGCAGTGGTAGCAACCGTCGAACGGCATGTCCGGCGCAGGAGATACGGTGTCGTCGCATTGCTCGGTTCCTTCTTTGACGCCATCTCCGCAAACGGTCGGGTGACAAACGCCACTGCTATTGCACACGTAACCCGGCTCCAACTGGCAGCGGGAGCTGCAGCCGTCGCCATCACTCGTATTGCCGTCGTCGCATTGCTCGGAGCCGCGGGTCAGGCCGTCGCCGCAGATCGCGCGGCAGGGAAAGCCGACGGCGGGACAGGTGAATCCCGTTTCCAGCCTGCACGTACTGCTACAACCGTCGCCGTCGACGGTGTTGCCGTCGTCGCAGGTTTCGCCCGCGGCAATCCGCTTGTTGCCGCAGACTTCCTTCGTACAGACCGAGCCGGAAGTGCCCGTGACGCAGGTATAGCCCGCCTCGATAGTGCACGTCGCTGAACAACCGTCGTTCGGGACGGTGTTGCCGTCGTCGCACGTCTCGCCCATGATGTAACTCACGACGCCGTTGCCGCAGAACTCCTTCAGCTTGCACGCCTGACCCGCGGTGGGGCAAACGTACCCAGCCTCCAGCTTGCAGTTCGACGAGCATCCGTCACCCGACTTCGAGTTGCCGTCGTCGCATTCCTCGCCGGGGTCGATAGTTGCGTTCGGACAAAGGACCACGGCAACCGAGCACTTGCCGCCGTTCGGGGGGCAGGTGTAGCCGGTTTCGACCGTGCTGCAGTCCGCGCTGCAGCCATCGCCAGCCTTGGTATTCCCATCGTCGCACGCCTCACCCGCGCTAACCACGCCGTCGCCGCAGACGATCGTCGAGACGCAGACTTGTCCCGGCAAGCCCGCATCCAAAGGCGGCGTCGTGCACTTGCAGTTCGGTTCGAGCTTGCAGCTTCCGTTGCAGCAGTCGCCGGGGCGTAGATTACCGTCGTCGCACTGCTCGCCCGGATCCAGAATGCCGTTGCCGCACGTCTTGTCGAGCGTACACACGGTTCCTACGCAGGTGTATCCGCTCTCCTTCTGGCAAGTCGACGAGCAACCGTCGCCCGAGCGGGTGTTTCCGTCGTCGCACGTTTCGCCGAACTCCGTGACGCCATTGCCACAGGCGGGAGGGGCCGTCGTCGGCGTACACGGCTGGCCAAAGGTCGGGCAGACGAAGCCGCTTTCGACCGCGCACGTCGACGAGCAACCGTCGCCGCTCTTCGCGTTTCCGTCGTCGCAGCTCTCGTCCGGCCCAGGCAGACCGTCGCCGCAATAGAGGATACTCGTACACGGCTGCCCCGCCGTCGGACAGACGTAGCCCGTCTCTACCTTGCATGTTCCATCGCAGCCGTCGCCGCTCTTGGCGTTTCCGTCGTCGCAGGATTCTCCGTCTTCGAGGATGCCGTTGCCACAGAAGCTAAGCACCACATCGCTCGAGTTGTTGCTATCCACGGCGCCAACAAGGTCGGGAGCTTGGTAGCTACTATCGGGAAGGACGAAGCCGCTGCCGCCGCTGCCGCCAACGGCGCCGGTGCCGCCGCTGCCGCCGGCGTCTTTGAGCACGCCTGCCGCGTCCGCTCCCCCAGATAAAACTCCGGGGCTGCTGCTGCAAGCTGAAGCCCCAATAAGAGCCATAAGAAAAACCCGAACCGAGCCGATACGCATAGCGAGCCTCCGACCAGAGATTAATAGCGGCATAGCTTTCCACCGCCATCTAACGAGCAACATTCCTTCCAGCTGCCGTCACCTCGGCGACGGAAAACGTCTCCGACCAACACGGCAGATGTAGGGTAATCTATGCCGCCTGCTGCCCATTCTTTCGCCCGAGCCCTCGACGCACCGATGGGCGGAGACCCTGAAGCTTTCCAGCGACTTTTCACGACAGCGAATATGGCGTTTGACGAAGAAGACCGGGCCGATCCCGCCACCTGCAGAACCCACAAGTCCAGCCGGTTTGATTGTATCGCAAGCGCTTTCCGTATCGCAAGACTTGTCGATTCTTACGACGTCGACAGTGTCGATTGAAAGCCACCAAGGGGCCTACATATAGGCAGTCTCATTCGCTGTGGGTCTTCGTGCCACACGAGGGTGGCGGCGCCAGCCGCTAAGGTGCGACCGCGATCGCGTAGGACTTGGTCGCCACTCCACCTCGCGAGTCGCGCAAGACGAGCCAATGGTTGACGGGCCCAGGTTGCGACGGTGCCGTCCAACGGTTGCTCGTCGACGTCGACGGATCGCCCGCGGCGACGCCGGTGCGGTCGTGCTCGAAGGTGCCACCTGTGACGAACCACGACATGTGCAAGCTCTCCTCTTGCTCAATGACTGTCTCGGTCGTCGCATCGTAATACGCGAAGGTCTCCGCAGAGTCTGGAGCGAGGGCCGCCTCGATCTGAACAGAAGCGCCGGCGCTCACACTGACTGTCTGGACAGTCCCAGCGACTGACTCGAACGATGTCGTTCCTGTAGCGTCTACGACATCGGTGTGATCGATACCCGGGGCGACGTTCGATTGGTACCTGCTATTGAAGTCGGCAATGGCGCTCGAGGGAGCGTTCGCCAGATTGCAGGAGATCCGCTCGAAAGCAAACCCCTGTGCCGGCCCCGACGGAAGGTTCGGTAGCCACAACTGAACGGGCAAGTAGTATCCGCCGGTGCTGTCCGGATCGCGCGGACGCACCGGAGGCTGTCCGGGCTCTGGCGCGGGCGCAATTGGACCGAAGAGCTGGCACGCCTTGGAAGGCATCGCCGCGGTGAACGTCGGACCGGCAGAGCTCGCGCCGGCATCAGGTGGCTGCGTACACGCACTGGCCACGGCGTTGCTCTCCGCCGGTGGCTTGGGCGTCTCGCAAACATCCCAAAAGGCGCTGGCATCGGTGACGGTGCAGGTCGGCGACCCGAGCAGGAACGAATACGTGACCGAGGCGTTCGGCTTCACCTCCGAAGGACTCCCGTACACGGCCAGTAACGTGGTCTCGGTGATGAGATACGGTGGTTGACCAACGCTCGGCTTGCAAGCAGCCAGTCCCGCCACGAGGCTGGCAACCCAGATTGTTCGACCGTAGACGCTCTTCATGATGACGGTCCTTCCTCAAAACTCCATCCGGGCGCCGGCCACGGCCAGGGTGGGAAGACCGGTGATATAGCTCTTCTGCGTGAAGTCTTCGCTGTAGACAAGCTCCTCTGGATTCTTTCGATTCGTAATATTCTGAACGTCAATGAACACACTCAGTTTCATGCGCTGGAACACGAAGCCCTTTTCGGCGCGAACGTCCAATTGGTAGAAGGCAGGAATTCGAATGCTATTCTGTGCTCCAAAGATTGGCTCGTCGTAGCCACTGAAGCCGTTCTGATAGTGTCCAATGACTGGCGTACGCGGCATGCCTGTGCTGTAACGAAAACGGCCGCCGACCTCGAAGCCTCGGCCAAGGTCGTAGCTCGCGAGCAACGCCAGCACGTGCGTCTGGTCTTGGTCGAACAGTCGGTAGGCGTAGCCGGGATGGTCCAGGCGCTCGCTCTTCGAGTACGAGTAGGTCAGCCAGCCAAAGAATCCTTTGAGAAGCTCTTGGCGAAAGAGGATCTGCACACCGCGAACCCGCCCGCTTCCGTCTTGGGTCAGCGACTGAGCCACCGGCGGCGAAGGGTTTGCACTGCGCGATACGAGGTCGTAGAGCTTCTTGTAGAAGCCCACGGCCTCGAAGGTAAGCGTGGGCCGCAGCTTGAACGAAAAGCCTCCGGTCACGTGAACCGCGCGCGAGAGGGTGATCGACGGGTTGCCGAACACGGGCGACATGTCTTCCGGATCGGGTGGTTGACCAAACACGCCCGCAGCGCTGGTCAGAGTCAACCGCGGCAGCGCTCGCCACGCGACCTGCAAGCGCGGATTTGGCAGGTAACGCACCACCGGTACGCCGATGGGATTCGCCGCGACGTCGAGCCGTGAATAGCCGACGGGCGCGGAAATCGAGCTGAAGGGCAAGCGATGATCTCCCTCGATGAGCGTGGGTTCGAAGCGCAGCCCGGGCGTCAATGTCCAAGAACCCAACTTCAAGTCCAGCGTCGCGTAGGCAGCAACGCTCAGCTCGTCGACCTTCCAGCGATCGATATTCGTCTCTGCGGGCGGGCGCTCACCGAACACGACGATGTCACCTTCCCGCGGCGGTTGGTTCACGGATCCGTGGCGCGCCAGATCGACGTGCCGTCCTTCGGCGTCGACGCCGACCAACAACACCGCCGCCGACCTCACGCGCCGGCGCAAGCTCGACCGCAGGGCATACTGCCAGGTGTTCGAGCTGAGTTGATTCGACTGTTCGCCGAAGGTCTGCAGAATTCCGTTCGTGTCGTAGCCCAACGACGGCGACAAGCGAACGCTCGATCCATCATCGAACAGGCGTGAATACGAGACAATCAGGCGCCGGAAAGAGCTGTCGTCGTTTTCCGTGCGCAAGTCGCGTGGGTCGCTGGCAGGAATCGTTCGCCGAAGATGGTCGTCCGCCGCCAAGAAGGTCGCCGTCACCTCCTCGTCCTTGCGCAACGCGAGTGCGGCTCGGGCCTGATAGTCGTCGTAACGGGGGATCGGGAAGAAGTCGCCGATATCCGCGGAGGTCACGTGAGGCATCAGACGATCGAGGTAGCTCACGCGTCCTGCGACGGCAAAACGCAGCTTGGAATTGGCGGCCGCCGTTACCTCGGCCGACGTATCGAGTACGTCCGCAGCGACATAGCCGTGCACGCCCGAGGTCGGCACTTGCGCCAGCTCGATACGAACAAGGCCGCCCAGGCCCCGGCCATAGTCCGCACCGTAGGCGCCTGGTGCCAAATCAATGGAGCGCACGAGATCCGAATTGATGGTCGAGCGCAGGCCACCCATGTGATAAAGACTCGGAATCTCGACTCCGTCGACATTGACCCGAGTCTCTTTGGGCGACGAGCCCCACACAATCAACTGTCCCGAGCCGAACGCCGCCCGCCCCACGCCGGGCAAGTTTTGCACGACCTTCAGGGT